>SLEY01000701.1 GCA_007124535.1 Planctomycetaceae bacterium | reverse complement strand
TGGCCGGGTTCGAAAGTACCGAAGGGGGGCTTGCGGCGGGAGATGCGGAAGACGATGTACCACAAGGCCAGGATGACGACCACGATGGCGATCAGGGCTCGGGCAGCATCCAGGGTCAACCGCTGAGCCAGCTGGCGGATCGGGAGGGTCGTGGTTTCGGCGGGCACTTGGACCAGGACCAGGAGATGGGTTTTGTTGGTGGTTTGAGCCGGTGGATGGCGGCCGGGCAGGTCGACCGATTCGGTGGCCACGATCCAATCGCCGGTGTAGGCCTCCCCGCCGGGCGCCCGGGCCAGGGGGTCGCGGTAATCGAATACCGTCTGCGCCCCGATCCGATCCAATTCGGCTTCCGGCACGCGGTAATCGGTTTGCGGCCGCTGGCTGCGGAACAGGGGATGCTGCAGCACCGTGCCACGCTGGTCGCCGTGCCGATCGTCCACCAAGACGGCGAAGGCGTCGGCCTGCTGTTGGGCGTCGCGGAATACGGCGAAGTCGCCGACGTTGATCGTCAGTCCCATCACGCCCAAGAACCGGCCTTCCGCATCGGCCCGTTCGTAGATGGGCGCGGTGATGGCCACGCGCCACGTTTCCGTGGCACTGCTTTTGAACGGGGCCGATAGATGGGTTGTGCGGATGGGTTCGGGAGGCGTCTCGGTGGGTTGGGGCTCGTAATCCTCCGGACCGCCATGGAAATAAGTTCGCCAGCTGAAGTTCTGCCCGACCGCCGTAGTGAAGACCGGGTCCAAGTAGGCCGCGGCGAGATGGGTCCCCTGCGAGTCCAGCACGAAAATGCTGGCCAGCTGGATGGCATCTTGCGGGGTGCGTTCGTTGGCCATCTGCAACCGCTGGTACAGGAAATCGCGGAGTCCGGTTCGTTCGTCCAGTTCCTGGAACGCTTGCCGAATCGGTTGGCGCGCGGGCGGCGGCTGCTCCCGGGCCGCGTTCAATTCGCCCAGCCGGGGATGCTGGATCACCGGGCGCAAGGCGTCCAAAAAATCGTGCCGTTGCAATTCGCGTTCCAGCAAGCCGAAACAGGCGGCCAGTTCCGATTCGACGCTCTTGGCGACAAACTTGGCGGCAAACCGATTGCTCTCGTGCGTCTGTGCCAGGATCAGGCTTTCCGAACGGTTGACGGCCCGCCCGAAAGCGGCTCGCCAGAAGATTGCCGTAATCAACAGCAGCAGGATCGGGCCGACCAGGCCCAGCACCAGCAGCGGACGGCGGGCATGCGCCTGGGACCGCGCATCCAACGCCTCGATCACCGACTGGGCGTTGGGATAACGCTTGCGCGGATCGGCCGATAGGCAGGTATCCACGATGTTGGCCAGCGCCCGGTCGACTCCGGGCACGGCACGATGCCCGACCGGCCGTGGGGCGGTGCGGATCGCTTGCCGGTACACGGCCAGCCGCTGGGACAGGTTACCGGCCGATTCGATCCGCTTGACCAGCGTTTCGCTGCGGTGAGGCGGTTGGCCGGTCAGCATGCAGTACAGCAGGGCGCCCAGGGCGTAGACGTCCCAGGTGGCTTCCGGGATCGCCTTCAGATCCGCCTGCTCGGGCGCCATATAGAACAGGGTTCCCAACGCCGGACTCTGTTCGTGCGACAAGCGGGACTGGCCGAAGTCGGCCAGTCGCGGCCGCTGGTCCTGATCCAGCAGTACGTTGGCCGGTTTCAGATCACAGTGCAGGACGCCCTTGTCGTGGGCGTGGGTCAAGCCGATGGCCAGTTCGCGGAAGATGGCCACGGCCCCATCCGGCGGCAGCCCCCCCTGCCGGGAAATCCATTCCTCAAGCGATCCGTTTTCCACGTACTCCATCACATAGTACGGGGGCGAGGCGTTCCAACCGACTTCCAACAGTTGGACGACGTAACGGTCGGCCGACAGGAACACCAGCTTTTCGACTTCCCGCGTCAGCAGCGTCCAATCGACGCCGCCGCGATGCAGATAGAACTTCACCGCCACCCGCCGCCCCGTACTGCGATCCGTCCCCACCCAGACTTCGCCATAGGCCCCGGCGCCGATGAAACGTTGCAACTGGTAGCCGGGCGCATCGCCCGGCGGGCGCGTGTGCTGGAGACTCAGTCGGCGCGCGCGCTGCTGATCGTCGCTGTCCTGAGGCTGGGTCCTTTCGGGCAACATGCACGTCTCCTGAGCACCGGCCCTAGCAATACTCGGCCGGGAACTTCCAGGGGGCGCGGTACTCCGGGCGCGCCCGCCGAACCGCTTCCTCATCGCCCACGATCTGCTCCGTCTCGGGGTCGAAACGGATCGAGCGCTGCAGCATATAAGACAAATTGGCCAGCGTAATCGCCAAATCGACCCGGTAGTGATAGTTCACATTGCAGCTGGGCTGCTCGCGGCTCTTGATGCAGTCCAACCACTCGCGCTCGTGGCCCGGCGACGAGGGGATCCAGGGGTCCGGCGGCGTGGAATCTTCCAGCAGTTTTCCCTCGGGAACCACCTCGTGCGTGCCGTAGTTGGCGTACAGCGTCCCGCGGAGGGCGTGGAAATAGATTCCCAATCGGCGAGCGGGTTGGCCCCGGCCGAAATCGAAACCGAAACTGTTGCACAGGCTCATCATCCACGTCATCGTCCGATTCGGGTACTGCCATAACACCTCCTGAACGTCCGGCGCGTCTCCGTCATCCTCGATGATATAGCGCCCGCCCGAACAACTGGTGACCAGGGGGACGCCCAAATCCAAGGCCCAGATCGGCAGATCGATGATATGCGGGGCCATGCCGGGTGTCCACCCCCCCGAATAATCCCAGAACGAACTGTGATTATAGCTATTGGCTGCCAGCAAGGCATTGTAGGGGATTTCCGGTCCCGGCCCCAGCCACATGTCCCAATCGACGCCGTCCGGCGGATCCTGCTGGGGAGCATGCCCCAGTCCGTTCGGGCCTTGATTCATCACATTGAACGTCCGCACGGTCCCGACCGGCCCCAGTTGCCCCGACTGGATCCATTCCACCACCCGGCGGTAGTTTTCGCCAGCGTGGATCTGCGTCCCGATCTGGCTGATCCGCTCGTGCCGGTTGACCGCGTTCCTCACCGCAAACGTTTCGTCCACGTACAGGGTCATCGGCTTTTGCAAGAAAATGTCCTTCCCCGCCTCGGCCGCCTCGACAGTCATCAGGGTATGCCAGTGTGGGGGGGTGGCGATGATCACGGCATCGACGTCGTCGCGGTCCAGCAGTTCACGATAGTCGTGGTAGCCCTTGGCCGAATCCGCGTACTGCTCCACCACCTGCTCGCGGCGGGATTTCCAGATATCGCAAACGGCGGTAACCGTCACATCGGGGTACCTTGCGCAGTTATTCAAGTTCGAACGACCCATGCCGTTCACCCCGATAATGCCCAATTGGATCCGCTCGCTGGGCGGCGGTTGATCGTCCGCGCCCAACGCCGAAGCGGGAAGCACGTAGGGGGCCGCGATGCCGGCACTCAGGCTGGCTTGTAAAAAACTGCGACGATTGGCGTGAGGAAGGTTCATGGCAGGCTCCTGGAAGGTAGGCAAGACAAACGAATCCGGCGGATGCACCAACTTGTACTGTACCATCCGACACGTCGCGTGCAATCACCGCCCCCGCCGTTTTCACCGCATCCCGGCCTTCCTCATCCCGGGTGATTTCCGTGACGAGTTCCACATGCTGGCCGCCGGGCGGGGTGTAGATCACATGGCCCACGGCGGCCGCCGGGGCCGATTGCGGTTCGACTCGCACCACGCCTTCTCGGTGTACAGCACGCTTTCCGGGTTCTCCACGGCTGCCAGGAAGGTCTTCAGGAAGATCTCGAAGCCGATGGATCGACCGATCGTGCGGCCTTGGTAGGTCTGGTTCGAATACGGAACGCCGGTGTACTGGACGCCTTTCTCGAAACGGCCCCGCCACTGCATGGGCATCCCGTCGGCGACCGGGGTCCATTGCACGCGCGACATCATTCGAGCATACTCAACCGCTTGCTCCTGCCAAGCCGCTCCCGCCAACGGAATGCTCGTGGCCGCTTCCTCCGCGGGCAATGCCGCGGGCCCGCCGGCGAAACCGGTGACCAGCAGCCCAGCGATCCACCACAAGTGGGCATACCCGTGTGTCTTCTGCGTGGGGTCACTCCCTGATTTTGAAGTGGTCAGCCAGTCCCACGCGGTCGGCCGCCCCGGTCGTGCCGCTGGCGGGACACGCGCTCTGGGAACCACGGTCTTTCCGAACGCACCTGGATCCTCAACTCAGAGTCCGGCCAAGGGGGCCAGATGCTCAAGACTCTTCTGCGCCTGTTCGGGCGTGCCGCATTCGACCGAGAACACGATGTCCCGCGGGCATTTGTCCTGCACCGTCCCAATGATCCGGGCCCAATCCAGCACACCTTCGCCACAGGCGCAACCGACCGGCGTTCCCGTCACCTTGCCCCGCTCCGCGTCCGAGTGCGAGGTCGAAATGTCCTTGGCATGCAGGTGCACCAGCCGATCGGCCACCCGGTCCAGCCAGGCGTAGACGTCGTGGCCGCAGAGATAGGCATTGCCGGTGTCCAGGTTGATCCCGATGGCCGGCGAATCGACCAGATTGTAGATCCGATCCAAGCCGTCGGGCGTGCGCGAATACTGGGCATGCGGTTCCAAGCCGATTTTGACGCCCCGCCGCTCGGCAATGAAGGCCGCTTCCTGCAGGGTGTATTTGATCAGCACGTGATCTTCCTCTTCCGTCGTCCATTTCGCTTTGATGCCCTCGTCCGTATTGATCACCGGCACACCGATCTCGCCGGCCACGCGGACCGCCAGCTTGATGTACTCGCCGTGCACGTCGGGGCGGCCCAGCGGACCATGCGACTGCAGGCCGGAGATCGTCAGGCCCGCTCGATCGCAAAGTTCTTTCATCTGGTAGGGATCATCGAACAGGGAAACCGTGTGGAAGTACCCTGCCAGGCACATCAGTTCGCGGCCGAAGTGGACCATGGGCTCGAAGAATTGGTAGCCCATTTCGGCTGCCTTCTCCACAGCCCATTCGAACGGCTTATCCGAACTACGGGAGAATTCCGCGTTCAATCCGACATAGACCTTGCCCATCGTGTTCCCTTTCTGCGTTGAGGGGGGTCGAAGATTACCGTAACGCGGGTTCATGGTAATGGCTGGGAGTCGGGCGGGAAACCGGGCAAAGGCGGGAAATCGGCCGATTGCGCATTTTGCGACACTTTTTTTCGCACGGTTCACCCTGCCGCCTGCGATCCTTTCCCGAAGGGAACCAACCCAGCACCCTCGTCCCGAACGCGACCGAAGACTTGATCCATGAACCAACGGCGTTCGGAGTCAGGCGTCTCGGGTGATCGGCGGCACTAGCGGGGCGGTTCCCACTGCGTGGCGTGCTCCAGCCATTCGCCGGGGGTGCAGCCCAGCTGTTGCTGAAAGGCTCGATGCAATTGTCCGGCCGCACCGAACCCGGCGGCCCGGGCGATCTCGGCGATCGGATGCTCGGTCTCGAACAGCAGCATCTGAGCCCGTTTCACTCGGCACCGCACGATCTCCTGGTGAATCGTGCGTCCCAAAGCCTTTTGGAAGCGGAGTTCCAAGCTCCTCCGGGACAAACAGACGTGGCTCACGACCCGGGAGACGTCCAGCGGTTGGGCGGCGTGGTCGTGAATGAAACGCAAGGCCATCGCCAAGTCGCGATCTTCCAGGGCGAAGACATCCGTCGAGCGGCGGGTCACCACGCCCGTGGGATGCACTCGGATCGACTGTTTGCCCGAGCCCCGCCGCTGCATCAGTTGGTCCAACAGAGCGGCCGTCTGGTAACCGGCGCGCTTGGTATCCAGCGCGACGCTGGAAAGCGGCGGATTGCAGAGTTCGCAGAGGAGGTCGTCGTTATCGACACCCAGCACGGCCACGTCTTCGGGGACGCACAGTTCGGCGGCCCGGCAGGCTTCGACCACCTCGTGTCCGCGTTCATCATCGCAGGCCAGCACGCCCAGGGGTCGGGGAACCGACGACAGCCAGCGTCCCAGGGCTTCTTGCTGCTTGGCCCACTCTCGCCCCGGCCGCGATTTGGGGACCGGATAGACCTCGCAGTCGAAGCCTGCCGAGCGGATGCGGTCAAGAAAACCTTCTTTCCGGCGGTCGGACCAGAGCGGATCATCGGGGGCGCCCACGAAGGCGAATCGCCGAAACTCTCGATCCAACAAATGCTCGGCCGCCAGGCGTCCCACCTCGAGCCCGTCCGGGGACACCTCGCAGATCTCCGCCAAAGGATTCCCGGGCACGATCTGATCATGGTTCAGGTCCAACGCGATCACCGGCAGGCCCGTATCCAAGATGGCCTGGGCCACCTGCGGGGTCCAGATCCGGGCGATGATGCCCGTCGCGCCCCACTCGACCAGTTTGGGAACGCGTTGCACCAAATCGCCGGGAGTCACGTAGAACGCCCACGGACCGTAATGGCGGGCATATTCCACGATCCCCCGCAGCAATCCCCGCCCGTATCCGAGCGAGGTCTCGATCAATAGTGCGACCCGCGCCTGGCCCATCTATCCACCCCCTTGCGAGCTGATATTAACCCCTCTCATTGGGCCGCAATCTACACCGGAATACGGGCAATTTGCGCATTTTGCGACACGTTTTTTCGCAGTCGGACGGATTGTAATCCCGAACCAAGTAAGCGAGTCTGTAACAGTCCAGGAATGGTCGGTCAACCGGAAACCGGAGAATTTCCGCGCTGTGGCCGGTCTCTGACCGAGCCACCCCCGCCGACCGAAGGGCTCGACTTGACGCGTAACGGCATGCGTTACAGAATTGCCTCATGATTCGGAGTTTTGCCTGTCCCGATACTGAGCGGCTTTTTCGTCGCGAGCGACCGAAGCGTTTTCCAACGAATGTGTATCGGGTGGCGTTCCGGAAACTGCGGATGCTCCATCGTGCGCGAACATTGCAGGACCTGAGGGCGCCGCCTGGCAACCGGCTGGAAGCGCTCAAGGGAAAGCGGAAGGGCCAACACAGTATCCGCGTGAATGATCAATTCCGAATCTGCTTCGTATGGCGGTCTGGTGATCCCCATGAAGTCGAGATTGTGGACTATCACTAGGTGACGCAAATGGCGAAAAAACTGCAGCCCCTTCATCCAGGTGAGGTTTTGCTTGAGGAGTTTCTGATCCCCATGGGACTGAGTCAAAGTGCCTTGGCCCGTGGGATGGGCGTACCCCCTCGGCGGATCAATGAAATCGCGCAGGGCAGTCGGCGCGTGACTGCAGATACGGCCCTTCGTCTCGGTCGTTTCTTCGGCACCTCCCCGGAGTTTTGGTTGGGACTTCAAATGGACTATGAATTGGACACAGAGAAGGATCGCCTTGGAGGCCGCCTGGAAACGGAGGTCCGTCAGTATGGCTCCACGGGATGATTGGCGGCAACCCGACGATCCCCATGATTGATCCGCAGTGATGCATTCGTGATCAATGGGACGTTCTTGTCGATGATCCCACCTCCGTCGGGAAGGAATACGAGGGGACCACCCAGTGCAAGCCAGCGCGAACCAAGCAACTTCGAGCCAACGGGCTGAAGCGGGACGAGATCGCCACCGCGATGGGGATCAGCCGCCGGACGGTCATGAGATATGCCAGGGGAGTCTATCAGCGTTCGGGAATGCGTAACGATCGGCAACCGTTCGGTTCGTATTGAAGCCGTGTGGCCCGCGCCGGGTTCCGCCCTCACCTCTCCCTCCCTAATCCTTGAGGTTTCAAGCCGCTCGAAATGAGTGGCAATCTATACCAGGGCACGGGCAATTTGCGCATTTTGCGACACGTTTTTTCGCAGTCGGATTGATTGTAATCCCGAACCAAGTCTGCAAAAGTACAGGAAGGGTCGTTTCCTGTAGCTTTCTTGGGAGGAATCCGCGATGCGTCCTTTCGGATTTTTCTGCTGCGCGGGATGGCCTGGGCGGCGGGAGAAAGCCCGTATCGCTGGGAGCACTTGGTGTTGACGGGTCTGGAGGATGGGGACCGCGCCGACGGAGCGCCCGCCCGGGGCCCTGTCGGGCAGGTGGGGTATTTATTCTGTCTTTTTGGAAAGTTTTCGAGGAGTTTGCGATGAACCGTTCGATCAGTCGCCGGCGTTTTCTGGCTCAAGCCACCTTAGGGACGGCCGGGGCGATGGTCCTGCGCTCGGGCGCCTCGGCCCGCAGCTATCAGGCCAACGAGCAGGTGCGGTGTGCGGTGATCGGCGCCGGAGGCCGGGGGCGGACGTTCCTGGGCGAGAACACCGCGGCCATGGTCGATGTGGACGCGCGGCGCGCGGCCGCTTCCTTCCAACGCTATCCGGACGTGCCCAAGTTCGAGGACTGGCGGGTGATGCTGGACCAGATGCACGCGCAGATCGACGCGGTGATCGTCTGCACGCCGGATCACAGCCACGCGGGACCGGCGGCCGCGGCCATGCGGTTGGGCAAGCACGTCTATCTCGAGAAGCCGCTGACGCATTCGGTCCACGAAGCGCGGGTGCTGACCGAGTTGGCCGAGGAGACGGGCGTGGTCACGCAGATGGGCAACCAGGGCGGCTACAATGTGCAGGCGGTCGAGCATGTGCGGGCGGGCACGCTCGGCGAGATCCAGACCGTGCATCTGCAGGGCGCCCACCGGACGCCGCACGCGGTGGGCGGTCCCCGCCCCACTCCCACGGGCACGCACGAAGTGCCGGACGGGCTGAACTGGGACCTGTGGGTCGGACCGGCGCCGTACCGTCCGTACAACCCGGTGTGGATGACGCCCGAATGGCGGATTTGGCGGGACTTCTCCACCGGCGACCTGGGCGGCTGGGGACCCCATCTGTTCGCGACCGAATTCAAAGCCCTCAAGATCGGCCGTTTGTGGCAGCCTCGGGAGGGCGAGGAATCGCCGCGGATCCGGGTGACGGCCGAGTGCTCGGACGACTGCCCGGACGGCGTCTGCCGGGTGACCTTCCCCCGCTGGTCGATCGTCCATTGGGATCTGCCGGCTCGCGAGGAGTTCCCGCCGATTCGCTTGACGTACACTTATTCCGACGAAGCCTGGATCGCCACGATTCGCGAGTTGTTCGAGGAGCATCCGGATTGGGGCGATGCGGACACGTTTCGCGACGAATACCGCTGGCGCTGTGAAATCTGTGTGGGCACGAAGGGTCTGATGCGGACCACGGGCCACGGCAGTTCGAACATGGAGTTGTTGCC
>SLEY01000654.1 GCA_007124535.1 Planctomycetaceae bacterium | reverse complement strand
TTGCTCAATCCAGGGACACCGCGCGTCGTACTGCCCTCAGCAGCCCGATTCACTCCACCCAGAAGAGCTGTCCCTCGATCGGGAACCGAAACGGTGGTCCCCACGGTGGTCCGATTGAATGTCGGCAACTGGACGGTGGTTCGCTGCTGAGCTTCCGCGCAAGGCACCGCGAACGCCAATCCAGTCAGGCCCCATATGATGCTCGGCCGCAACATCCCGACGTCTCCCCAAAATAAGTCCAGGAGAATGCCCGTTTCTCTCGAATTCCATTCTACGTTCCATCGTCATCTTTGTCATCATCGACATCGATCGATTGCAGCAGCAACTGTTGACCGCCCTGAATCAGAATTGCATTGCTGCCACAGCGGGGGCAGGATCGCGTCAGTTCGCGGATCGGCAGACGGGCTTCACAGTCACGACAGACGAGTTCGGCGGGCGGTTCGTCGATCCGCAACTCCGCCCCCTCCACCACCGTCCCCGGTGACAGTAACTGGAAGGCCATACGGATGGAATCGGAATGCACACCGGACAGGCGGCCGATGACCAGATCCAAGCGGCTGACGCGGCCGGATGCGCCGGCTCGCGTCAGCTCGCCCTCCACCTGATCGATCAGCGATTGGACGATCGACATTTCGTGCATCTCAGTCGACGGTCGCCAACTGGACGCGTGCACCCTCAAGACGGGTGGCAAGAAGTTGGGTAATGGAGACCATCAGCCGGTACCCCAAATCGTGGTTTGCTTCACACAACTGCCGCAACTTTGCCCCGTCGATGGCAATCAAGCGGGCGTTCTTGCGAACTTTCCCTGCCGCCGTCAAACGGTAGGGTTCGACCAAGGCGGACCAACCGACCATGTCGCCCGGCACGGCGGTGTCGACGGTCCGTAATTCGCCGCTGCCCAACGTATACTGCAAATCGATCTCGCCGTCGGTCAGGATATACAGGAACTCCGCCTTGTCGTCCTCGCTGAACAGAATCGTATCGGTGGCCGCCGTCACCTCCTCGGAAATCATGGCCACTTCCTTGAGCGCCTGCTCACTCACATCCGCGAAGTACGGATACCGCCGCAACATCTCGGGAGAAATCATGTTCTGTCTCCTGCCAGCTAGAGAATGGACCATCTGAATCACCACCTGGACGACCTGCGGAATGGCCGCAGCCACCTGGGGCGTACACTCATAGCTGAAGTTTACCAGATCCTCCGCCTCGATGCCTACCAGGTGGACATCCTCATCGTGCGGCAGGGAAACCCCGGCCCGGCGACCGAACGCCAGCGCGGTGGGCAAGCTCACATCATGGGCAGATGCACTTTTCTGGGTGGCAATCGAACCCGGCGTCAGACGGTGGATCGTGCCCGGCGGGGCCCCCGTCCGGATGGCATCAATGACAATCGCGCCCTCGTAGCCGATCATTCGTTCCATCAACCGCAGGCCGCCCCAGTAATCCTCCGTGACCTCGACTTCGGGCCACTCGGCCAAGGCGACTTTCAGCAGTTCGACGACGCGCAGGCCCACACTATCGTCGGAGACCAGCGGATTGCCCAGTCCGATCACCAGCCACCGCCCCGTACCGCCGGCCGCGGGAGACGTCTTGGGCCCGACGCCCGGATCGGCAAGGGTTCCCTCCGGCACGCCGGACCGTGGCGGCGTGCCCTCAGGTTCGCTCATTCGCCCGTCCTTTCGCCCACTACCCCATATTCTGGGTCAAACGTTGCAGCATCTGGCCTTGCGAATTTCGCAAGCGAACTTCCAACGGCATCTGGCCGGGCAGGCTGTGCGTGGCGCAGCCGAAGCAGGGGTCGTAGGCTCGGAAGGCCATCTCCACCATGTTCAACAGCCCCTCGCGAACCTCACCCTTCTTGATCAGGCCTTGAGCCGCCTTTTTCACCGACATGCAGATGGGCGCGTTGTTGTTGGTCGTACCCACGATCAGGTTCACCCGGGTCAGGATCCCCCGCTCGTCCGTCGCATAGTGATGGGTCAGCGTCCCCCGCGGCGCCTCGACACACCCCACGCCTTCCGTCGGCGTCTCGGTCGGCAGCACGCGATACTCCTTGCTGGTGATCTCCGGATCAGTTGCCAGACGGACCCAGTTTTCGGTGGCATACAGCAACTCGATCAGCCGTGCCCAGTGGGTGGCCAACGTCGGCTGGACGGGTTTGCCCAGGGTTTCGGTGAATTTGGCGTACTCTTCCTGAGCCAAAGGGGTGGCCATGCCTTCGGCGGCATTCAGGCGAGAGAGTGGGGTACAGCGGTAGACGCCCGAGTCGGGACCGTCGGTAAAGCCGTTCCATCCCAGCTTCTTCAGGAAAGGGAACTTCAAATAGGACCAGGGTTCGACGCGTTCGGCCACGTACTCGCGGTAATCCGCCGCATCGTATTTGCAGACCTCCTTGCCGTCGGCCGCCACGACGCGAATCTGGCCATCGTAGAAGTTGACGTGGTTATTCTCGTCGACCGTCCCCATGTTGTGGAACTGATGGGTATAGGCATCGCTCTTGATCAGGTCGACGTAATCGGTATTGCCCAGCACCAGGTCGTGGAACAACTGGAGCGAGAACTTGGCGAATTCGATGGCTTCGCGTCCCAGGGTTTCGATTTCCTGGCGCTGTTCCTCGTTGATGCCGCGGCTGACGCCGCCGGGGAGGCCCCAATTCGGGTGCACGGCCCGCCCGCCCATCATTTTGATCAGATAGTGGGCGTCGCGGCGCATCTTGAGGACTTTCCCGGCGATCTCCATGCCGACCTTATTGATGACGCCCAGGATATTCCGTTCTTCTTTGGGTGCTTCGGGTCCGACGACGAAATCGGGCCCGCCCAGAGCGTAGAAGTGGGTGGTATGGTCGGTCGCATAGAAGATGCTGTAGAACAGCTCGCGCAGCTTTTTGGCGGCGGGCGGCGGATCGACCTGGAACAGTCGATCCAGGGCTTTGGTCGCCGCCATGTGATGCGCTTCGGGGCAGACGCCGCAGATTCTGGCGGTCAGGTTGGGCATCTCTTCGGCCGGTCGGCCCTGGCAGAACTTCTCGAAGCCCCGGAGTTCGGGGATTTGGAGATAGGCGTTCGCCACATCGCCCTGGTCGTCCAGGAAGATGTCGATTTTGCCGTGGCCTTCCAGACGGGTAATGGGATCGATCGATATGCGTTTCATTGTCGGTTTCCTTTTTCCTTACCTCACGTCCGCGGCGGCTGCCGAGGAGCCGTTGCCGTCGGCCACTGCCTGCTTGCTGCGGCGCAGGTAGCTGGCGGCCAGGCTGAAACGATAGAACGTGCCGACCGGGTCGGGAATGCCCTGCTCGATGATCTGATCGATTTCCTCGGGGTCCTCCGAATCGATGACCGAGGCCAAGGCACTCATCAGCCGCGCGCCGTAGTCCTCCACGCCTTCATTGGGGCCGTAGCAGCCGATGCAGGGCGAATTGACCGCCGGGCAAAGGGCGCCACAGCCGGCGCGGGTGGCCGGACCGCAACAGACCAAACCCTGTTCCAGCAAACACGTTTCCTCGTCCGGAATCACTTCCCACGTCCGCTTGAAGGCTTTGATCTTCTTCTCATCGCGGGTCCGGGGGCAGGAATCACAGACGGTGGTATGCTCGCCGATGACCGATCCCGCCGGCGGCAGTTTGCCGGCCACGATGGCTTCGATGGCTTCCCAGATCCGCGGGGACTCGGGCGGGCAGCCCGGCAGGTAGTAATCCACGGGGACCGTTTGATCCAGCGTCTTCAGCGTGTCGTAGAACACGGGCAGGTGCAAGGTGCCCTCGTCCACCCGGGTTGCCGCCTGGGGTCGCACCCGGTCGGGGTTATCCGTCGAGGCGGTTTCCTGGTAGCTGTCCTCGAAAATCGCGTCCCGGTTGTGCAGATTGCCCAAGCCGGGGATGCAGCCTTCCGAGGCGCAGGATCCGAAGGCGATCAGCACCTTGGACTTCTTCCGCATCAGCCGGGCCATGTATTCCTGTTCGCTGGTGCGGATCCCGCCGTTGAAGAGGCAGACGTCGATTTCGCCGTCCTGCATCTTCTCCATATCGCGGACTTTGCCGTCGGCGATGCAGGGGCAGAAGACCACATCGAACGCCTCGGCGACGTCCAGGATCTTGGTGTCGATTCCCAGCAGGGAAATCTCGCATCCGCCGCAGGAGGCGGCCCAGTAGATGGCCAGTTTGCCTTTGGTGACAGCCGTTTCGCTCATGCCGTGACCTCCATCGCCTCTTCGTGCTCTTTGACGATGTCTTCCAAGGCTTGGAGACGTTCGCCGTTCTCTTCCCAGTTTCCGGCCCACTGCAAGGGGCCCAGTTCCCGGACGTCCGCGACCAGTTGATCGATCGCATCGGCCAGGCGTTGGCCTTCGGCCGCCGAGGCCCAGACCAACTGGACACGTTTGTCTTCCACGCCCAGTCCGCGGAGCGTGTGCTGCAACATGCCAAAGCGCCGCATGGCTTTGTAGTTCTGTTCCAGGTAATGGCATTCGCCCGGATGGCACCCGGCGATCATCACGCCGTCGGCGCCCATCGAAAGGGCTTTCAACACGAACGAAGGATCCACGCGACCGCTGCACATCACCCGAATGATGCGGACGTTCGGGGCGTGCATGATCCGCGCCGAACCCGCCAGATCGGCGGCCCGGTAGGAGCACCAGTTGCAGAGGAATCCCACGATCTTCGGTTCAAATTTCTGATCACTCATTAGCTACAGGCCTCCTTTAGGGAGCCGAGACGGGAACCGCCTCGGCCTCCTCCGATGCTCCGCCCCGGGGTTGCCACGCGTCCCACAAGGCGCCCTGAATTTCCGCGAAAATCTGACGGTCGCTGAAGTGGGCTCCACGGATCGCACCCGCCGGGCAAGCGGAAACGCACGTCCCACATCCTTTGCACAACGCCGTGATCACGCGACTGACCTTGGCCTCCGCGTCGTACTCGATCGCGTTGTACGGGCAGAGGTTGTTGCAGATCCGGCAGCCCGAGCAACCTTCCTCGTCGATCGACGCCACAATCGGCTCGATCATCACTTTGCCCTTGGTGATCATGCCGGCGACGCGAGCCGCCGCCGCCGCGCCCTGAGCCACCGAGGCCGGAATGTCCTTCGGACCCTGGCAGGCGCCCGCAACGAAAATCCCGTCCGTCATCGTGGCCACCGGATCCAACTTGGGATGCCGCTCGGTGTACCAACCCTCCATGCTGCAGGAAATGCCGCACTTGAGGCCCATCTCGCGAGCGTCCACCTGCGGCTCGATCGCCCCCATCAAGATCACCATGTCCACCGGGAACCGCTGCTGGCGGCCCACCAGCGTGTCCTCGCACTGGACAATCAACTTGCCCTGCTCCGATGGCTTGCGGGCCGCATCGGTGACCTCCGCCACCTTGCCCCGCACAAACCGCATCCCTTCCCCCAGCAAACGCTGGTAGAATTCTTCATAGTTCTTCTGGTTCGTCCGCATGTCGATGTAGAACGAGTACACCTCGGCGTCCGTTTTCTCCAACACCAGGTGGCCCAATTTCAACGAGGCCATGCAGCAGATGCCCGAACAGTAGGGATTGTGCCGTTCATCACGGCTGCCGACACAGTGGACAATGGCCACCGACTTGGGCTCCGTCTTGCCATCCCGCAGCACGATCTTGCCATTGGTCGGGCCCGCGGCATTGCACAAGCGTTCAAATTCCAAACTGGTGTAGACATTGGCCAACCGCCCGTAACCATACTGGGGAATCTTGCGGGTGTCGAAGGCGTCCCAGCCCGTGGCCATGATGATGTTGCCCACCTCGATCTCGATCATCTCGTCTTCCTGATCGAAATCGATGGCGTTGGTCGGGCAAAGCTTTTCGCAAGCCCGGCACTTCTGCCGCTCGAACCAGATGCAGGATTCGGTATCGATCACCGGCACGCGGGGCACGGCCTGGGGGAAGGGCATGTAGATCGCCTTGCGGTTGCCCATCCCGGCTTCGAATTCCGTGTCCAGCACCTTGCGGGGGCATTTCTCGACACAGATCCCGCAGCCCGTGCAGTCGTCGAACACGACATGGCGAGCCTTCTGGCGGATCCTGACCTTGAAATTGCCCACCGAACCGCTGACTTCCTCCAATTCGGCATACGTCAGCAGCGTCACATTCTCGTGCTGGCCGACTTCGGACATCTTCGGCGTCAGGATGCACGCCGAACAATCCAACGTCGGGAAGGTCTTATCGAACTGGGCCATATGGCCGCCAATCGACGGCTGGCGCTCGACCAGATACACCGGGTAACCGGCATCGGCCAACTCCAACGTCGCCTGCAAACCGGCGATGCCGCCCCCGATCACCAGGGTCGCCCGGTTGACATCGACGAACATCGGTTCCAGCGGTTCTTGGAATTTGACCCGCTCGATCGAGGCGGACACCAGCGAGCGAGCCTTCTCCGTCGCCGCCGCCCGGTCCTTATGCACCCACGAACAGTGCTCGCGGATATTGGTCATTTCCATCAAATACGGGTTCAAACCCGCGTTCGAGCAGGCCCGGCGAAACGTCTTTTCATGCAGGTGCGGGCTGCAGGCGGCCACCACCACACGGGTCAGTCCCTGCTCTCGGATATCGTCCTCGACCAATTTCTGGCCCAGCGACGAACACATGAACTTGTAATCCCGCGAAACGGCGACGTCTTTGACCTTTTCTCCGGCCCACTTGGCGACATCTTCCACGTCGACCTTGCCAGCGATGTTGCTGCCGCAATGACAAACGTAGACGCCGACTTTTTCGGCCATGATGGTTCTCCCCATTCCTGGTTCTCAAGGATTCGTTCCGGCCGCAGCCGGGTTCTCGCCAGCAAGCTCGGATCAAGTCGCGGCCCCGACCGAAGACCCGTCCAGCTTCGAACGGATCACCGGCTCGGCCGACACCAACTCCTTGCCAAACCCCAGCTTCTTCATCTCGATTCCCAACGCCACGCCCAGCAACTGAGTGAAAAAGACGATGGGCAACTTGAAACTCGTGCCGAAATGGCCGTTCACCCGCCCCTGATAAGCGTCCAGATTCAACTGGCACATGGGGCACATGCAGAGAATCACATCCGCCTGGTACTCGTCGGCACTCTGCAACAAACGCCGGATCAACTCGAACGCCTCCGGTTCGCTGATCTGCGTCATGTGGCCACCGCAACAATGCGCCTTGACCGGGTAATCCACCACCTCGGCCCCCAACCACTCGAACATCTCGTCCATCTTCATGGGATATTCGGGGTTGTCGAACCCGTTCAACGGCCGCACGATCTGGCAGCCGTAATAGGGCGCCACCCGCAGACCATTCAAAGGCTGAACCACCTTGGCCCGGATCGCCTCCTGGCCAATGTCCGTGTACAGCATGTCCAACAGATGGCGGACCCGCACACGCCCCGGACGATAACTCAAACCGCCCGCCGCCAACGCCTCGTCCACCTTGCCCTTCATCACCGGCTGCTCCGATAGCAGCTTGTCCGTCTTCTTGAGATTCAAGAAACAGGCGGCACACGGGGCGACCAACTGGTCGTGCTCGCCGTCGACCAAAGCCAGGTTCCGCGCGATCACACTGGTCGCCACCAATTCGTTCTGACTGAAATACTCCGTCGCACCGCAGCAGTTCCAATCGTCCAGTTCATCCAGTTCGACCCCCAGCTGCTCCAGCACCGCCCGTACGGATTTATCGTACGCCGCACTGCCAGCCTCCAGGGAACAACCGGGGTAGTACGCATACTTCACAGCGCACCTCCACTCCAATGGTTAGTCGTGTTGGGAGAGTTCTCGGGCCTTGTTGATGATCGCCCGCAATTGCTTGACCTGGCGAATCCGGGTCGGCGTCAACGCCAAACGACCCTTCGCAAACATGGACATCCCCATGCCGCTGGATTTCAACATGCTCATCGGCCGGTTGAACAACAAATAACGGCTGGCAATCCCGAATTCAAAACTGCGGCCATACTTCTCCACCAGATCCGTAAAGGTCTTGGCCAAGGCCGGAGCATCCGTCTTGCGCGCCTTGCCCTCGCGAATCGACATCCGCTTCAACGCGTACATGATCTCCGTGATCGGAATGTCCTGAGGACAGCGGGACGTGCAAAAATAGCACGAAACACACTGCCACATCGTGTTCGATGTCAAGACCTCCTCACGGCGGTCGGCCGCAATCATGGCAATCACGGCCCGAGGCGTGTAGTTCATTTCCGCACCATTGGGGCATGAACCACCACAACTGCCGCATTGCAAGCAATGCACGATCCTTTCCCCTTCCGGGGTGTCAGCGATCACGTCCCGTAAAAATTTCGAGCGGTTATCGCTTGGGGTGTCAGCTACCATCGGTCTTCTCCGACGCGGTTGCAGGTACATGAGGGAACCGAGTCCACTTTTTCGATGAGTGACTCCCTACAGCAAGCTTCAGGCCAAATCGATCCAAAAACCGGATTATCGCCGTAAGTTGCCTGAATCCCTGGAGTTTCGACCAGCATCGTCCAGCGGGTCCCCGGCGCCGAAATCTCGAAACCCGCGGTTTTCCGTGGATTCGCCAACGGGATTCCGCGAACCGTGGCGCCCCGAGGCGGAGTTCACGATTCATCGTGCCCGCGCTGCAGGGAACCGGAATCCGATCCCCGGACGGTTCGCGACGGCATAACGGACTTGTTGCCAATGCCCCTACCGGCTATCATGATCGCCTGTTTCGATGGACTCGCACGGAGGTGGGGCACAGGAGTCAATTGCGGTGAGGATCAGGCGAATTGCCGAAGCAGGGCTCGGCCTGTTGTTGTTCGCCGGGCTGACCGGCGTCCCGAGTGAGACGTCCGCCGGAGAACGGCGGGTGCAACATCTGGTTCGTGCGGCCGCCCATTTGGAGCAGGCCGGCATGGCCGAACTGGCGTCGGAGGTGCGGCAGCAGTTGCAGGACGAATGCCCGGCGGTGCGGAAACGGCTGCTGGAGCAAAAACAGACCGAACTGGAACAGCTGCAGGCGGAAATGGCACAACTGCACCGGGCAGGCGGGGACGGCCACCTCTGGGCAGTTCAGGTCCGTCTGTTCCAAGTCGATTGGCAGCGGGTCGAAGCCATGGGGCTGATCCTGGCCAGCCTGCGTTATTTCGACACGCCCTTGCCCGACGAGACGGGCCAGTTGGTCGCCTTGCTCGAATCGCTGGAAAGACAGGGACTGATCCGCGTGCTGGCGGAACCGGTGCTGCAGATCACGCCGGAACGCAC
>SLEY01000344.1 GCA_007124535.1 Planctomycetaceae bacterium | reverse complement strand
TGAGCACGAACCCGCAAGCACGTCGTACCTTGGCGGCGTTCCGCGAACTTGACCGGCGTCTCAAGCAACTGGCCCGCCACCAACTGGGCAGCCAGGCCGCCAGCGGGCTTTTGGAAAAGTTGAAGACGGTTTCGGATGAAGAAGCGGCCGATTGGCAGGTGGCGGAGCAGCGCGAAGCCTATCTGGACGGCGAATTGATGGGCGAGGAACTGGAACGCTACCAGGTTCGGTTGCGTGAGGATCCCGTCGAACGGCAGCGGCTGGGCGAGTTGGAAGCGCTGCGGCGGCAGATTGCCGGATTGCCGCGTTACCAGTTGGACGATGGGTTTAGCGGCCGGGTGTGGCAACAGATCGAGGCTCAGCACGCGCCGGGGGTGGCCAAGCGTGCGGGGGAGGACGTTCCACCGCGGCGAATCCCCACCTGGCACGTTCTGGGCGCCCTGCTGGCGATCGCGGGAGCCGTCCTGGTGATGTTCGTGATCACCCATTGGGGACCACCTGCCATGGGGCCGCCCGTGGCCGTTCCGGAGCGTCCGCTCCACGAACCGCGGCCGGAGCCCGAACCGCTGCAGGAACCGGGGCCCGAGCCGGTCGAACCAACGGCGCCACCCGCGGCTCCGGATCCGCAGCAGATGCTGGTCAGTTCGATCGGCCGCCAGCGGCGGGAGCACTTCATGCTGGTTTACGAAATCTCGGTGACCGAGGCCGGGGTCGAGCAAGCGGCGTTTGCGAACTTGTTGGCGCGGCATCGGATCGGTTTTCGCCAGACGGTACCGGTGGGTCCGGAGGACCAGGCCGAATTGCTCGAGCACCGTTTCTTGGACGGTTTCCAGGAATTCGACCCTCAGCGAGAGGACCTGGATCCGATCGAGCTGTACTTGGTCCACACGACGGGCAGCACGGCCGATGCGATCTATCAGGACCTGATGTCGCGGCCGCCCGGCTTTGGCTCTTTTTTCCTGAATCTGACGACTCGGGATGCGGACGATGGGGTCCTGCATCGATTGTGTGAAGCTTCGGGCGTAGAGAGCGAAGTCGGTCAGGCGGTGCGTTTGGTGGCCAACCTGGGGATCCTCAGCCGAACGGCGCGGAATCTGGGCGCTTTCGGCTCGATCCGTTGGGTCGATCCCACGTTGTTGGAACCGCCTGCGGAACCGGCCGAGTCGGCTCCGGCTGCCGAGCCTGGCGAGCCGCCCGCGGCGGCGGACCCCCAGGACGACTTCGCCTGCGAGATCCTGTTCGTCGTCCGCCATTTGCGAGGGGTTCGCTGAACCCCGCGTCGCGCCGGGCCCGCCCACCTCGCCTGGCCCGCCCACCGTTGTTCCTCCGTGATTGGTCCGCTTTCTTGGCAATGCGGCACTCGGCGCCGCTTTGGCTGTGCCTTTCGCTCCGCTCCTCCAACAGCTATCGTAGGAAATGCAAAGCGGACGGGATACGAAAGCGGCGCCGAGCGCCGCACTCCGAAACGGCCCGAATCCCCTGTCAGGAGAGGAACCGATGAACTGCCGAACCCTTGTCGTATTGATCGTCGCGGTGGCCGGAATTTGGAGCCCCGGTCGGGCAGCGGAACACGGTACGGACATCATCGATGCCCCAACCGCGGGCCCGCCGGCGGAAGGCTCCTTGGCAGCGACCCGCGATTCCCCGCCACCGGCCGATTGGCCGGAGGTGGACCAGTTGCCGCCGCACGAGGGTCTGCCGGACCCGCTCAGCCGCCTGGACGGCACGACGGTGACCGATCCGGCCGACTGGGCGGAGCACCGCGAGTACCTCAAGGCGATGTTCGCGCATTACATGTACGGGCAAATGCCGCCCAAACCGGAATCGGTGGCTCGCAAGACCGTGGGAGTTCGTGCGGCCGAGGAGGGTCGAGCGGTGATCGAGGACTGGGAGTTGATCGTGCGGCGGAACGGGCGGGAAGTGACGGTGCGTGCCGCGCTGCTGCGCCCGGATCGGCCGGGCCGCTTTCCCGTCATCATCAAGAATGATCGCTTCCTGTTCGGCGACGATCGTCTGACAGAGCGCGAAGCGGCCTGGGTGGCCAGCCGGCCCGCGGTGCGGGAGCACCAGCAGTATGCCAACCGGCAGGCGGTCGAGCGAGGCTATGTGCTGCTCAAATTCCTGCGCGAGGATGTGGCGGCCGACGCGCCGAACCAGCGTGATCGGGGCGTATTCCGACTGTATCCCGAATACCCGGACTGGGGCATCATTGCCGCGTGGGCCTGGGCGTACCAGTTCCTGATCGACGTGCTGATCGCGCAGCCGTTTGTACATGAGGAACAGATCATCGCCACCGGTCATTCCCGCGGCGGCAAAGCGGCGTTGTGTGCGGGGATCTATGACGAGCGGATCGCGATCACCGCGCCCAACTCCTCTGGATCGGGCGGGACCGGCGGCTGGCGTTTCTTCGATCCGGAGCAGCGGGCCCAGACCCTGCGCTTCCATGACCAGGCGGCCTCGCATCGCGTCTGGTGGGCGCCGCGCCTGATGACCTTCGTGGGCCGGGAGGAGCGGTTGCCCTTCGAAGCCCACACGTTGAAAGCGGCCCTCGCTCCTCGCACTTTCTTGAACACGCACGCCCGCCACGATTGGTGGGCCAACCCGTACGGCACCGCGTTGAACCATTACGGCGCCCTGCCCGTTTTCGAGTGGCTCGGGGCCGCCGATCGTGCGGCCTTGCATTGGCGGGACGGCGGGCATGCCCAAGCCGAGGAGGACTGGGAGGCCCTGTTCGATTTCTGCGACCGGATCCTGTTCGACCAGCCCACGGATCGCCGTTTCCCGATCAACCCGCACCCGGATCGCTACGATTTCCGTTCGATCCTCAGTCGGTGAAAACTTGCGGTCGGCGGGGAGGGACCGCGACGCATCGGGGATTGCCAACCGCCGCGGAATGTTCGATGATCGTTGTCGTGGCCTCCCGGGCGGGGGTCGGCCTGCTGTAGACCCGGATATTTTAAGTTGGGGAAGAAACATGAGCGAATCGCGTCAGGGCGGTCGAATGCGTCGTAGCTTGATCTTGGGAATCGTGCTGGGATGCCTCAGCGGGTTGCCGGCCGAAGCGGCGGCCGAGCCGTTGGGATTCGTGGCTTCGTCGCCCCGCGAGCTGCCGGTCAGTGCCCGGGTCGATGTGGTCGTGCTGGGGGCGAACGAAGGCGGTTTGGCGGCGGCTTGGACTGCGGCTCGGGCCGGATCGTCGGTGCTGGTGCTCAGCAGCAACTACTTCCTGGGCGACGAGGTGGCGGCGAAGGGTCGGTATTGGCTGGAGGCGGAGGAAATGCCGCGTTCCGAATTCGCCACGGCCCTGTTCGGCGACTTGGAGCGTGAGGCGGAGTTCACGGAGATCGTGCCCGCGGACTACAAACGGCGAGTCGAGCGGCTGCTGGTCGATGCGGGCGTCCGGTTCCATTTCAACAGCCGCCCGGCGGGGCTGCTGGTCGACGCCGACGGTCAGGTGGCCGGGGTGGTCAGTGCGAACAAGGCGGGTTTGCAGGCGGTGGTGGCCAAGGTGGTGTTGGATACGACGCCCACCGCGCTGGCAGTTCGCCTGGCCGGCGGGGCGACTACGGACTGGTCCGTGGAAACGGTGTCGGCCAGCCGCGTGGTCTTGGGCGGCGGGATCCCCGGCAGCCGCCGGATCGGCCGCTTTTCCGAGTATTCGCTGGAATTGCCCATGCCGCAGGGGACCTGGCCCGAACGCTGCCGGGGCGAAGTGCGCTTGCGCGAGCGATTCAATCGGGTGGACGCTCGCCGCGCCCATGCCCACGTGATGCACATGATCGAACCGGTTTCGATCATCTCGGCGGCCGGGGATCGTGAGGCGGTCGGGACGGGCGCGGCCGACTGGGATCTGGACCGCTGCCGCCCCCGCGATGTGGAGTATGTGTACGTATTGAGCCAGGCGGCCGATGTGCCCCGGGAGCGGGCGGAGCGGCTGACACGGCCGGTGTTCCTGGCCGAGTTGGGCGAGCGGTTGGGACAGGTGGTGCACGACCGGGCGGCGGGTCGGGCGGCTCCGGCGGGCGTGTCGGTCCGCACCGGCGCCGTGCCGGACACGCGCCCCGGGCTGGACGTCGCCGAACAATTGCAGGGGCACCGGCGTTATCTCCGCGAGGATCGGGGCCGCGTACCGCAGCCGCAGGCGGCGGTTCCCATCTGGGGCGAGTACGATGTGATCGTCGTGGGCGGCGGGACCGCCGGGATGCCGGCCGCCCTGGGCGCCGCGCGGCACGGCGCGCGGGTGCTGGTGATCGAAATGCTCGGATTGATCGGCGGCAACCGCGAATTGGGCACGGCCGGCTACTGGAAAGGGTATCCCTACGGCTTCAACCGCTTCGGTTCGCTGGCCCATCGCTGGCGCGCGGCCCAGGCCTTCGAAGACGCCCGCAACGCCGGAATCGACATCTGGTACAACACCTTGGCCTGCGGGGCCGTGTTGCAGGAATCACGCGTGCGCGGCGTGGTCGTCGCCACTCCGCTGGGACGCGCCGCCGTGCTGGGACGCGTCGTGATCGACGCCACCGGTGACGGCGATGTCTGCGCAGCCGCCGGCGCCGAATACGACTATGTCAACGATGGCGATCTGGCACTGCAAGAAGCCTCCTTCCGCGCGGTCGGCCTGTACGGCAACGTGCTGCCGATCGACCACCTGGACGTCCACAGCTCCACCGTACATCACATGCTCTCCCGCTTGGCCGGCGAGCAGGATGTGTGGGATTATTTCCCGATGGTCGGGATCCGCCAGACGCGACTGATCCGCGGCGATCATGTGATCAACGTGTTGGATCAGATCCTCGGCCGCACCTATCACGATCTGGTCGGTGTGTCCTGGTCCGCTTACGACCCCCACGGTTATCACAACAGCGATTACGTCTATGCCGGATTGATGCCGCCGACCAAGCACGACGTGCGCCAGGCCGGCCAACCGGGTTTCCCCACCTGGTTCCCGCTGCGCGCGATGCTTCCCCGCGGTCTGGACGGGATCCTGATCGTGGGCCGCTCGCATTCGGTCACCCACGATGTGCAGGCCTCGGTGCGGATGAACGGGGACCTGATCAATTTCGGTTACGCCGCCGGCTGTGTTGCGGCGGAAGCGGTCCGCACGGAGCGGGATCTGCGCCAGCTGGAACTGGGCCCGGTGCAGGACCATCTGGTGGAGATCGGCAATCTGTCGGTGGAAGATCGGCGGGAGCGTTGCGCCGATACGCCCGAGCCGAGCGACGCGGAATTGGAAGCGGCCGCGGCGGACCCGACCGACCCGCAGCGTCTGGCCGCGCTGTTGTGGGCCGGTTCGCGGAGCATTCCGTATCTCCAAACGTCGTTCGCTGCCCAGCCGACGCTGGAGAAAGCCAAAGCGCTGTGCGTGCTGGGCGACGCTGCGGCGGTCGAGTACCTGGGCGAGTGGCTGGACGACCAGCCGCTGGAGGACGGGCTGGCCTACGACTGGGAAGCCTTTCTCCGCGTCTCGGATCTGGAGAGCGTCCTGTGGTTGCTGGGCGTCCCCCGGGATCCGCGCGCGGTGCCGCCGCTGGTGAGGAAGTTACAAGCGTGCCGGACCGGCGGTCCCAGTTTCAATCCGGTGCCCCGCAGTCCCTGGTCGCCCGCCTACAGTGCCGGCGGAAACGACTTTTCGCACATCCGCGCGATCACCACGGCCCTGGGCCGCATCGGCTGTCCCTCCGCCGCCCCCGCCCTGCATGCCTTCCTGCAACGCGACGGCGTCCGCGGTCACGTCGACGTCGCGGGCGACCCCCAATCCCTGCACGCCCACACCTTCGTAGACGCCTACATCGAACTGTTCGCCGCCGGCGCCCTGGTCCGCTGCGGTGATCACCAGGGGCTGGGCGAAGAAATCCTGACCGGCTACTTGGACGACTGGCGAGGCATCTTCGTCCGCTACGCCGGCCATCTCCTGACCGAAGCGGGCATCGCTTGGTAAGCATCTATACCGCCCGCGGCTAGGTTCGTCCGGTTCGGTCGCGAATCGTAGAACGGAATTCATTCCGTTACTGCTCGGCGCGGGTCTCTGACCCCGCCGAAACCGGCGACCGAAGGTCTCCCGCGGTAGAGTGTTCGGCTGGAAGATGCACGCACGGTGCACGCATCTTTGTAGGTTGGGACTCTGTCCCGACCCGGTCGGGTCGGAGACCCAACCTACTTTGGTTGCGGCCCCAGGCCGCGGTAGGGGCTACCTGCGGTCGGCCGAGTGGCTCGGTCAGAGACCGGCCACATCGCGAAATCCTGACGGGCTACTTGGACGACTGGCGAGGCATCTTCGTCCGCTACGCCGGCCATCTCCTGACCGAAGCGGGCATCGCTTGGTAACCGTCGTCGTCGTCCATTTTCTCAGAAGCAAATCCAGTCGGCTCGATCGCCGTTCCCGAGTTACGGTTCGCAACCGCTAGTTCTTCTGTACTTGCAGTTCCAGGCTCTCCGAATGGCTGTTGAATTCGGGGGCGTAGAGGCATTGGATCGAAGCCATGCCGGTTTGGTAGCGGCCGCGATGCTGCACCCGCACCGAATACTCGAAGACGTAGGTCCCCTTGGGCAGGTAGTCGATGAAGAAGTGGGTGGCCGCGTCCCGCGTCGATTCGTAGTAGTACAGCCCGTCCTGGAATTGGTAACGCGACAGGACGTTGACCGGTTCGGTGCCGCTGCCCCGGTGATCCTTCAGGTGCACGTATTCCATATCGCGATCGGTGCGGAGGACCAGGCGGACGACCAGTTCGTCGCCCACGGCGACCGGCCCGTCCACCGCCTGGAGCACCGGGCCGCGGGCGGTGTGCTCCTTGATGAACAGGGCTTTTTCCAAGGTCAGGGGCGTGTCCTGGTGCGGCGTGATTTGGGCGATGTCCTCCAGGTACTGCCAATGCAGGCTGCCCCAGGCGACGCCCTCGTCCGTCTTGCGGACCGTCACCCGCCCCATCTCGGGCTGGACCTCCGGGCCGGTGAACCGGCGTTCGTAGAATCCCGTTCCCGCCTCGACCTCGCCCGGTTCGATGACCTGATCGGCCAGCGAGACCTGGACCAGGGCGTCCGAGGCCAGCAGGTCGGCGCCGCGGAGCAGCAGGGCGTAGACGGCGTCGGCGGTCGCCCGGGTGGTCTTCCAGTCCTGTGTCTGCTTCTGTTTCAGCAGCCACACCCGGCATTCTTCGACCACCTGAGCGTCGTTCATGACCTCGTCGAAAGCTTCAATCATCATCGCCTGGGTTTCGATCGGAGCCCGGTACCACCACCAGGAGAACTCCAGTTCGCGCCAGAAGCGGCCGAGTTCCTCATCGGTCACGGAGCGTTCCTTGATCGAGCGCATGATCTCCCGGGCCGTGGTCCGATCGCCGAAGCGGTGCAGGGCCAGGGCCAGATGGGCCTGCGACTGGCGGTGGGCCAGCCGGAGCCAGTAGGTGCGGGCTTGTTCCAGGAAGTAGTCCACCGCTTCGCGATGCTCGGCGCCGATCGGCGTGTCCTGGAGGAAGAAGCTGCGGCCGTACAGGTACAGGGCGATCCGTGGGGAGAGGTTGTTGAACTCCTTCCGCCCCCTCTTGACGATCTCGCGATAGATATCGTCGATCCAGGCATCCAGATAGGTCAGGGCTTTCAGGGCCGGAGCCACATCGGCCTCGGCGCCCAAATGTCGCAAGCGGCCCAGGCCGGTGGTGATGTACAGCGTGATGTGATCGTTGGGCGGCCCGCCGGGGAACCAGGGCCAGGCGCCGTCGTCACGCTGCATTTCGGCCAACTGGTTGGCGGCCCGGGCGGTTTCCTCGTTCAAGCGGTTCTGGTCGAACAGGATCCCCACATTGCGCCGGGCCTGGCTTTCCGATTCGGCCTGCCGCACCCACGGCGTTTCTTCCAGCGCCACCGCTTTCAGATCCTCGTTCTTCTCCAGCGGACTGTCCAACGCCGGAGTGCCCTTCCACTGGTCGAACACCCGCCGGATCCGCGGGTCCGAGTTGGCGATGTAGCGGGCCAGCGAATTGGCGTACAGCCGATTGAAGATCTGGTCGCTGGACCGGTGCGGGTACTCCATCAGGTAAGGCAGGGCCATCACGGCGTACCAAGCCGGGTTGGAGACCATCTGCACGCTCAGCGACTGATGCTGAAGCGTCTCGGAATCGGCCGATTCCAGCAGCTTGGAGAACTCGAACTCCCGCTGGTCCGGACCGCGGATCGGCAGCGGCAGGGATTCGGTGACGAACACCCGCCGGGAGAGCACGGGCAGGTAACCTTCCTCGCCATCCGACAGGCGGCCCGTCGAGCCGACCGCCTGGTAGACCAGGAACCCCATGCCATCGGGGACGCTCATCCGCCAGGCGTAGGTCCGCGATTCCTTGGCCGGCACGTCGAACGCCTGGCGCTCCTCTTCGATCCCCAGCGCCGAATTCATCGGATCGCCGGTGCGGGCATCGGAGAAGTTCAACCGCACCGTGCCGGTCTGGCGAGCGGGCGATTGGTTCGTCACGCGGACGGTGAATTCCAGTTCGTCGCCCTCGCGGAGGAAGCGGGGCGGGTTGGGCTGGACCATCAGGTCCTTGGCCGTGACGGCGGTGTCGGTCAGCAGTCCGGCCCGCAGCTGGCGGTCGTGGGCGAACCCCAGGAACCGCCATTCGGTCAGTGCTTCGGGCATGGTGAACTGCAAGCGCACCTGGCCCTCTTCGTCCGAGATCAGGTCGGGGAAGAAGAACGCCGTTTCGTCCAGGATGGCGCGGATCGGCACTTGGCTGAGGTCCACGTCGGGCGGCGTATCGGGAGCGGCGGGTTCGGCCGCCTTCTCTTGCAACACGTCCGTGTCCAACGCGTCGACCGCCGGCGCCCGTGCGTCGGCCGGCGCCTCGGCTTCCGCCAACTGGCGGGCCCGCATAGGAGCCGCCATCATACCATCGGCCATCGCCGCTTCGGGCCGTCCGCCGAAACCAAGCCCGCCTCTCGCTTGGCCGCGACGGAAGAACTGGTAACCCCACAGGTTCCCGATCACTTCGTGCGGGTAGGTCCGATAACGGATCTGCACCGAACGGCGATCCACCTGCCAGCGACCATGCAAATGCTGCAAACCGATCCGGGCGTTCTCGAAGTTCGAGCGGAGATGGGACGTATCCCGCCGGAACACGCCGAAACCGCTGGTCCAATGGTGCGGCAGGAACGCGTCCAGCGACTTGTCGTACAGCGCCGCCACCATCTCGGCCACCGCCGCCTCGGC
>SLEY01000578.1 GCA_007124535.1 Planctomycetaceae bacterium | reverse complement strand
GGCAATGCGATCCTCAGCCGGTTCCCGCTGGCCGACATTGGGCACCTCGAACTGACGATCCCCTTGAAAAAGCGGCGGCGGGCCCTGTGGGCCCATTGCCGGCTACGGCACGAGGGGCATACGCGGACGGTGCTGCTGTTCAATTTCCATTTGGGTCTGGCCGGCTTCGAGCGGATGCTGCAACTGCGGCGATTTGTCTTCTGCAAGGCGCTCCGGCACACGCACGCCAGCACGCCGGTGATTGCGGCCGGCGATTTCAATGATTTCTGGGGGCGATTAGGCCGCCGCACCCTCGAGCCGGTGGGCTTCAAACCGGCGGCGTTGCGTGTCAAAACGTTTCCCGCGTTCATGCCCATGCGCTCCTTGGATCGTATCTATTACCGCGGGAACCTGCGTCTGGACCACAGCTTCGCCTCGCGGACCCTGGCCGCTCGGCAGGCGTCCGACCATCTGCCCCTGGTCGCCGATTTTCACATCCCGGTCGGCGCCGACCACAACGGCGCTCCCCGCCGACGCCACGGAACCGACACCCGTCGTGCCGTAAATCACAATGGATAGGCCACCAAGCCGACCGAAGGTCTCCCATATCGGGGGAGCCCTTCGGTCGGCGGTTTGTCAATCGTACTCGTACTCAGTGCAACGGTACTCGTACTCGCCAGACGGCGGGCGACGAATCCAACCGACGTGTTCAAGTCGCTCGAAGACGGATTGGGTCGTTGCGGACTCGGTTGATCCAACGAACGCAGACCTCGGCCAACGCGTCGATCGAGTACGAATACGAGTACGAAGCGAACCGGATGAGCCCACCAGCAACATAACAATCAGTCCTTGCATCATCCAGGGCGAAGGGAATCTCTTGGCAGAGGCTTACGGGCCGAGGATTTCCTCCATCGCCTGCTGCAGGCTCACGTACTGGGCGCCCCGCCCCGCGTCGGCGGTCCAGCCGGCTCGGGCCATCAAGTCGCGAACCGGCCCTTTGGTCCCCGCAAACGCAAATCGCACCCCACGAACTTGATAGTCCGCCATCAAACGCTCCAGCGTGCTGATCGCAGTGGCGTCCATGTCGTTCACGCCCGACATATCGAACACGACCCAGACCACTTCCGGGCGTTGGGCCAGCCATTCGCGCAGCCGGCCCTCCACAAATTTCGCATTGGCGAAGTACAACGAGGCATCGACCCGCACCAACAGCGCTTGGGGGAACGTCCGGGCGTCCGGAAAACGCTGGAGGTTGCGGTAGACCCCCTCGTCCGCCAGATAGCCCAGTTCGGCCATGTGCGGATGGGCACTTCGCCAGATGAACAGCAGCAGCGACAGGACGACGCCCGCCAAGACGCCCGGTTCGATCCCGAAGACCAAGGTGGCTCCGAAGGTGAATAGAAAACAGAGACCATCCGCCCGTTTCAGCCGGTACAGACGCAGGCCCTCGTGATACTCGATCAACCCCGCGACCGCGACCAGCACGATGGCGGCCAGTACGGCTTTCGGCAGGTAATAGAACAGCGGCGTGAAGAACAGCAGCACCAGCAGGACCAATCCGCCGGTGACCAGCGAAGCGAGCGGGGTCTTGGCTCCCGCGCTGTAATTCACCGCGGTACGGGACAGCCCGCCGGTCACCGGATACCCGGAAAAGAAGGTCCCGGCCAGGTTCGCCAGTCCCAGCGCGCGCAGCTCTTGATTCGGGTCGACCTGGTACTTCTCGCGAGCGGCGATCGATTGGGCGATCGCCACCGATTCCAGGAACCCGACGAAGGCGATCGCCAGCGTGACCGGCAGCAACTGGACGGCGATTGCGGCGTCCCCCACGGGCAGGGACAGCCGCGGCAGCCCTCGCGGCACCTCGCCGACCACCGCCACCCCCCGGGCATCCAGCCCCCACCACCACACGGCCAGGGTGGCCGTGGCGACCAACGCCATCGCGCTGGGAAAATGAGGGAATCTCCGCTTCAGCCAGCCCAAAGTCAAAACGCTGATCCCGGCGAGTGCGACGGTCAGCGGATGCCACCGGCCTACGCCCCGAACCGACTCGAACACCGCCCCAAACACCGTGGTTTCTGCCAGCGGTATCCCCAATAGATGCTTCAACTGGCTGGCGCCGATGATCAGCGCCGCCGCGGACATGAAGCCGGAAACCACCGCCCGCGAAAGAAAACATACCAGGAACCCCACACGGAACAGGCCCATTCCCAGTTGGACGATCCCCACCATCAGCATCAGCAGCAGCACGATCGCCACATACCTGGCCGATTCGGGCTCGGCCAACTCGGCGCACCCCGACGCGACCATCAGGGACACCAGGGCCACTGGCCCCACGGCCAATTGGCGCGAGGAACCGAACAGGGCGTAGACCACCACCGGCGCCACGGATGCATAAAGGCCCACCACAGGCGGTAAACCGGCCAGCATGGCATAGGCCATCGCCTGAGGAACCAGCATCACCGCCACGGTCGCCCCGGCGATCAAGTCGTAACGCAGGTCGGCCCGCTGGTAGCGACGGATCCATTCTGCGGCTGGCAGTCGTTTCACGAACATCTGGGTCTTGTTCTCAGTATTTCCAATTCGGGTTCTTGTGCCTGCGACGCCGGCGGAGGACGCTTGGCCACCCTCGCGTCAACTTGGCCCCCTTCTCCGCCTGCCGCGGGGACGGACCCAAGGCTCCATCGTACTCGTTTGCTTTCACAAAGCAACGGATCGGATGCCCTTCACCCGGCGCGAAGGTTCACGTGACGGACGCAGGCCAGATTGGCTGCGGCGGTTGCAAAGCACGGGTCCACGTAATCGCCTGCCGCCCACTCCGCCGGCGGATCACAGGATTTGAGCAGCACCAGTTCCCCCGCACCAAGGACTTCGGCCAGCCGGGCACTGATCGAATCGGAGGTTGCGGCCCAACTGGCGGGCAGCGGTCGCGGGTGATTCCGGGGTTCCCAACGGGTCATGAACTGGTGCGGGCAAAACACCCAACGGCCTTGGCGCTCCGCCCCAAGAACCGCTCGCAACCGCGCGAGGCGGACCACCAGAGGACAACCCGGGAGCAGGGCTGCCAGCATCCGCGCGCTGACCCGCAACGCCTCGACGCACAGCGCATGCGACGTCTGCTGGCCCAACCCGAAACGGGCGTCGGCCTCCCGGACCGCGTCGGCCCAGCGGCCGCCACCGGCCAACAGGACGTCCCGGGCAGGCACCTGCCGATTCAGCCACCCTCGTAACCGCGGGCCCAGATCGGGTAACGTGAACAGACTGCCTCCGACCTTGACGACCCGTACCGGCGATGCGTTCATCAGCCGCTCCTCTCACGGGCCAGGACCGCCAGTGCGTGGGCCGTGGCGACCCGGGAGAGCCGGGGACCCAGCACGTCGCTCAAATACCGAGTGGGACCGCCGTAACCGGCACGCTCCTGCACGGCGCGAACCAGAAAGTCGCCGTGCCCCGCAGCGAGCCAGGTTTCGGGCGGTGACGGCATCCGCGTCCCTACCTGGCCTACCGCCCGCGCGATCAGCCGGGCTTGCGCGGCGGCGACCGATTCCGCCAGGCGGGCCGCATCGCGGGCCGTGAACTGGCTGGGGTCGGCACAGAGAACTCGAGCCAGACGCCGAACGGCGGCCGCCCGCGTCGCCGGCCGGCCGTCCGCCGTCTCGTGACATGCCGGCTCCTCCGCCAGCTGGCCCAGTGTCAGGTAGACGTCCCGCATGGTTGCGAACAACTCTTGGGCAGGCGGACAACGGCGGCCGCGGTAGGGAACCACCCGCGGGGCCACGGCGCAAACCGGCGAGCGCTCGACCCCCGTGTACACCAACTCGCCGTGCAACAAACGACCCACATCGTCTCGCCCTTCGCCCGCCGGACAGCCGTTGACCAGCGGGATGATATCGGTGGTCGTGGAGCCGACATCCAACAGCAGGGCCGGTCCCGCAGCATAACGGGCGGCAAAGGCGGCCAGCGCGTGCCAATTCGCCGCCGCCACCGCCAGCGGCGCAGCCAGGGCTTGCTCCACCGAGACCAACTCCCCATCGTTTCGGTAGACCCGCACCCGCGCACCGCGGACCGCGCGCCGAACCGCCTCCAGGATCCAGCGGACACCGGCCGCTTTCGATGCGAAGCAATCCGCCAGTTCGCCCGTCATGGTCACCGCCACTCGGCCGCGTTCGGCCGCGGGTTCCAGCAGTTCGACCAGACGTGCGGCCAGCCGGTCCGGTTCCTTCCAGAGGGCGAAGCTCCGATGGGCAGCCCAGCCGGCGCCGTCCGCCGCTTTCAAATTCGCCCCGCCGATGTCGATTCCCACCCAGTTCATGCGATCCTCTCGACAGCCTCGGGACCCGGCCGCACGCGGCCGTCAGCGTCGAACTGCCAGGATCCGTGGTCGAAGCCGATCGGGACCGGTTGGCCCACCGCCGCCCCCAGCATGGCCGCGGCCAGGTTGTCCCGGCACAACCGCCGCAGTCCGACATAGGATGACGTCAGGCGGGGATTGACCTCCACCACCACGTCGGCGCTGCCATCGGCCGCCGGGCCCAGGATCAGATCGATCCCGATCCAGCCGGTCGCCGGCGGCAGCGCCTGCAGCGCGCGGAGCCCCAGCCGTTGCGCACGGCGGCACAAGCCGGGTTCCAGCGGCAGGGATCCGCCCCGATAGCGGCAGGAGCCATCCGCCGCCAAATGCTGCCGCGCCGCGGGCAGCGGTTGGACCAGAGCCGGCCGAAACCTAACGCATGATCCGTCCGAGAAATCCGTGGCCCCCGATCCCCTCGCCACCGCCCGCCGCCCACCCGCCGCGGGACCGCACAGCAGCGCGACACTGGCAGCGAGCCCGGAACAAAAGGTCTCCAAACGCAGCGGGTGCGCCTGGCGGGGGAAAGCGGCAGCCAACCCGGCGTTCGGAATCCGCCGAATGCCCAGCGAACCCGCCCCATCCAACGGCTTGACCAACGCCGGCCAGGCGAAAACCTCCGGCAAGGCCGCCCCCGCAGCAACCAGCACGCCCGAGGGAACCGGCACCCCCGCTGCGGCCAACCGGCAGACGGTCTGCTGCTTGTCGGCCGCCACCGCCACAAACTCCGCCGGCGGACTGCGCAACCGCGCACCACTCCGCTCCGCCTGGCGGCAGCACTCCAGCAGCACGCCGCCACACTCGGGCGCAATCAATATCGTGTGGTCGGCCCGGGAGGCCAATTCGCGAAACTTGCCCCGCTGCCGCTGGCGATCCTCCACCGCGTGAATCGTGGCGCCGGCCGGCGGTCGCGTGTCCCGCTGCGAATCCTCCAGCACATCGACGGCCCATCCGGCGCCCAGCAAGTCCTCGGTCAACGCATCCCGCAGGGCACGGCCTTCGGTCAGCAGGGCCGCCAGGGACGTTTCGCGACCGCCCCGCTCCAACATCCCGCCACCCGTCAGGTGTTCGTACACAAAGACCCGTTCCATCACGGTCGCTCCCTGGAGGAACGCGGGCGGTCAGACCGGTTGCCGCCGATAACGGTAATAGGCCGCGCACGCGCCCTCGCCCGAAACCATGGGCGCGCCCAGCGGATGTTCCGGCGTACAGCGGCTGCCAAAGGCCGGGCATTCCACCGGCAGGCGATGACCCTGCAACACTTCCCCCGCAAAACACTCCGACGATTCCTCCGCCACCACGTCGCGGACGTCGAAACGCTGCTCCGCATCAAACCGGGCATAGGCTTCGGACAGCGCCCAGCCGCTGGCCGGTATCTCGCCAATCCCTCGCCATTTCCGCGAGACCGTCGTGAAAACACGACGCAGTTGCTCCTGAGCTAAACGGTTCCCCTCGGGACGAACCACGCGGCGATACTGGATCTCCAACTCGGACCGACCCTGCTCCAACTGGCGCAAGCACATCGAAATGCCCTGCAAAAGATCCAGCGGCTCGAACCCCGTGACCACCACCGGCGTGTGAAACTGCCGGACAAGCGGCTCGTATTGCTGCGTACCCATCACGGCGCACACGTGCCCGGCAGCCAAGAATCCGTGCACCGTGTTCTGCGGCGAGCCCAGGACGGCCTGCATGGCGGGCGGGACCAGGACGTGCGAAACCAGGCAGGTAAAATTCTCCAGACCCAATCGCTCCGCATGCAAGACGGCCATCGCATTGGCCGGCGCCGTCGTCTCGAAACCGATCGCAAAAAACACCACCTGACGCTCCGGGCGCCGTGCGGCCAACTTGACCGCGTCCAGCGGCGAATAGACCACACGCACGTCGCCGCCCGCCGATTTGACCGCCAGCAGATCCCGCTCCGAACCGGGTACCCGCAACATGTCGCCAAATGAACAGAAAATCACCTCCGGACGACTCGCGATCCGGATCGCCTTGTCCAACATCTCCACCGGCGTCACGCAAACCGGACAGCCCGGACCGTGGATCATCCTCACCCGCGAAGGCAGCATGGCGTCCAATCCAAAACGCACGATCGTATGAGTCTGGCCGCCGCAGATCTCCATCAGATTCCAGGACCGCGTCACCAGCCGGTGGATGCCGGCCACACAACGCTGAACCGCGGCGGGCTGGCGGTATTCCGAAAGGTACTTCATGATCCGTCGCCCTCCCCGTGCATTTCGGCCGCCCGCAACGCCGGAGGTTCATCCGCGTCTCCGGACAACTGCTCGATTTCGTCCACATACCGAAATATCTCTTCCGCCTCCGATTCGTCGATCCGGCTGATCGCAAACCCGACGTGAACCAGCACATAGTCGCCCACCTCGGCCTCAGGCAAATAGGCCATGCACACCTCTTTGACAATGCCGCCGAATTCGACCTTGCCCATCATGAGTTCGTCTTGCTGGCGGAGTTCGACCAGTTTACCGGGGATTCCCAGACACATGCAGCGATTCCTTGTGAGACTGTGCGGCGAGCCACAACTGGCCCAGCGCAATCCCGCCATCCCCCGGAGGGACGTGGCGGTGCGTGAAGACTTCGAAACCGGCGGCCGAAAGGCACCGGTGGACTCGCTCGCTCAACCGCCGGTTCTGAAAACAACCGCCAGTCAACACCACCTGAGGGCAATCGCCACGGCGGGCGACCGCGAGTGCCAGTTCGGCCAAACCATTGTGAAATTGTGCCGCGATTCGGGAAAGAGGCAAGCCGGCCGCCCGATCCTCGCACACGGCCCGCACCAGGGGCTCCCAGTCCGCCTGAGCTGGCATACCCTCGCCCAAGGGAATGGGATACGATTCCTCCCAGTCGGGCTCGACGGCGAATTCCAGCGCCATCGCCGCTTGGCCCTCAAACGACACCCGCCAGGGCAAACCGGCCAGGGCCGCCACGGCGTCGAATAAACGTCCCATGCTGCTGGTGAGGGGGAACAACCCCGGCCGACCCAACGCCTGTAACAAGGGGCGGAGTTCGCTGGTTGCGAACCAAGTGTCCAGCGGGGGACCCGGCCGGCAGTATCCCAGAACATACAGCAAGCCCAGCGCCGACCGGCGCGGCTGGCGGGCCGCCGCATCACCACCCGGAAGGGGAAACGGGCGCAGGTGGGCCAGCCGATCAAAACGCGCCCCCTCGCACCGCAAAAATTCGCCCCCCCACACGGTCCTGTCCGGGCCGTACCCCGCCCCGTCCCAAGCGATCCCCAGCACGGGACCGCTTAAACCGTGCTCCGCCATGCAAGCCCCCACATGGGCGTGATGATGCTGGACACCGACCAGCGGCACACCCCACTGCCGCGACCAATGCTCCGCTTGGCGTGTCGAAGCGTAATCGGGATGCAGATCGCTGGCCAGGCATTCGGGCGTGAAGTCGAAGAAGGCGAGCAGATCCTCGACCGCCCGGCGATGCACTTCGACCGCCCGGGCATTGTCCAAATCCCCCCCATGCGAGCCCAGGACGACTTCCCGGCCCAAACCGATGGCCACAGTGTTCTTCAGATGCCCTCCGACCGCCAGCACCCTCGGCAGCGTTTGCGCCATCCGCAGGGGCAACGGCGCATAGCCTCGGGCACGACGCAGCAACTGGAACGTTCCCCCCACGACGTGGCCCACGGAATCGTCCACCGGACGGACAATCGGCCGGTTGTGCGTCAGGATCCGATCCGCGATTCGCCCCAAATCCCGAATCGCCTGGTCCGTTCGAATCGCCATCGGTTCGTCCGACACATTGCCGCTGGTGCAGAGGATCGCCCGCCCGAAATCCCGGACCAGCAGATGGTGCAACGGGGTGTAGGGCAACATGACCCCCAGATACGGGTTGCCGGGCGCCAGCGGTTCCGCCAGCGGCGGGCCGTCGGGCGTTTCGAGCCGTGGCAGCAACAGAATGGGTGCGGCCGGCGAAGTCAGCTGCGCCGCTTCCTGCGGGCTGACCCGGCAATACCGTTGCACTTCGGTCAGATCGGCCAGCATGACGGCCAGCGGTTTATCCGGCCGCCGCTTGCGAGCCCGCAGCGCTCGGATGGTTTCGGCCCGCGTGGCATCCGCAATCAATTGGAACCCACCCAGGCCTTTGATCGCGACAATGCGGCCCTCGGCCAGCGCGTCGGTGGTGGCCCGCAACGCCCGCTCGCCCACCGCCAGCGGCTGGCCCGCGGCAGTCAGCAAGCGCAATTGCGGGCCACAGGCGGGGCAAGCGATCGGTTGGGCATGAAATCGCCGGTCCGCCGGCGCATCGTACTCCGCCGCACACGCCCCGCACATGGCGAATGCCGACATCGAAGTCCGCGGCCGATCATAAGGCATCCGCCGGATGATCGACCACCGCGGCCCGCACCGCGTACAGTTGGTAAACGGATACCGGCGCCGCCGCTGCTGGGGATCGAAAATCTCCTCCAGGCACTCGTCGCACGTGGCCAGATCGGCGGGGATCGCCGGCTGCGGAACCGCTTGCTGGCGGCTGACATCGATCACAAAACCGGCCTCCGCCTCGCAAGGCCCGGGGCTCAGTTCGGTCACGACGAACTCCTCGACCCGAGCCTGAGCGGGACTCTGTTCCCGCAGGGCGATCAAAAAACGAGCCACCGCCGGCCGTTCGCCTTGCGCTTCGATCGTCACCGCCCCGCTCTCGTTACGCACCCAGCCCCGCAACGATTCCGAGGACGCCATCCGGTAGACGAACGGGCGAAACCCAACCCCCTGGACGACCCCCCGAATCCGTACCAACACCCGCCGCTCGGACTCGGCCGAGACACCCGGCGTCAAAACCTCAGGGACCGTCATTCCACCAACCTCAAAACCTACCCCTCTCCAAGGCCACCGCTCCCAG
>SLEY01000286.1 GCA_007124535.1 Planctomycetaceae bacterium | reverse complement strand
GCAGCCCGTCGCCCACGTAATCCACAAATCTCCGCTTCCCCCCTTGATATACCAGGAACTTCGTCAACGAGTAGCCGTGGGCGTACAGCGGCAGGATATCCGCCGGGTACTCACGCATGGCGAACAGGCGATTAAAGGCGATCCCTCGTCCTGTGGTCAGAAAGTCGACCAGCATCCGTTGCTGTTTCGCCCGCTCGCTGGAGTGTTCGACCATCGTGCTGGCGCCCTCATCCGCCCACCGCGGCAAGGGTTGGCCAAAATGGGTGGCAAAGATCGTGTGCATGATCTCGTGGGGCAGCACACTCTCCAAAATCTGTTCCCGCGGTCCTTGCAAACTCATCCGCCAACCATGGGGTCTTCCACCGCGAAAGTAGAAACTGGTCGCACCCCCGGCGCCCATGTGGGGGCCGACTTGGACCGTAATGGGACAGGTATCGGACCAGGGGGGCAGCTCTTTGCCCAACCAAGTGAGGGCCAAATCGCGGCGATACACCTCGGCCGCATCCCCGATTTCTCGGGCCAGTTCGGGCGTCGGCGCCGTGACGACAAAATTCCGGGTCGGGTACGTGGCGCCGAGCGAGCTGAAGGACGCTACCAACAGCGCAGCGCAAAAGAAACGAGCTTCCTTGCTCACGGGTCACTTCCTTGCTTACATGGGAGTTTGCGGACGCCTCCCGCGGCCGCATCGGATGGTTCGGATTTGTCTGCGGGTGCAAATCCCGAGCCATACGCGGAATTTCCAGCAATCTCACCAGACCGCCGAATTCCGCCCCACAGCCTAACCGACAACGGGCGAAACCACCTAGAGCGATTTTGTAATTTTTTCCAAATCGGGCCCGAATCGGGAAATTCGCGACGCAACGCCAGGGGCGGCCAGGCGAAGCCTCAGGGGCCAACCAAGAGAATCAGCGGGCTGCGGCCCGCCATTCAGCGCAGGTGGCGGCGGAGTTCGACGATCCGCTCCGCCGTCAGATGGGGCTGGTTCAGCGAATCGGGATGGCTGCGCTGGCCGTGCAGTCCCACTTCCTGGCGGAGATAGCGATGCAGGTTCAAGCCGGGGGCGGGCGAAACGAACATCAACACCTCGCCTTCGGCGTCTAACAATGCGTAAGGGGGCGCGACGCGGCGAGCCGAATGCACGGGGACGAGCCAGCCGCTGCCATCGAATCGCTGCCGCAATCGCTCGGCAGCCTCCGACGCCGAGACCGTTGCCGAAGCGTCCGGGCGATCCGCATCGTGGGATGGGGCGGCGTCGCCAACTGCCGCGTACTGGTGCTGCAAACGCTCGAATTCCTCGATCCGCTCCAACAGCCGCTCGGCACGCGCTCGCGCTGGCCCCCGCTGCCGCTCCAATTCGGATTCCACCCGCGCTCGCAACGGCCGTAAACGCCAACTGCCGACCTCGCGCGAAGCCATTGCCGCCAGCCGACGCTCCACCTCCAGTAAATCATCCACCCCAGCATGGGAGCGAGCGATCCAGCCATCATCGATCGATTCGGGAGCGGTCCCAACGGGGCGATTCTCTTCAGAGGGAACCGGCGATCCCGCTTCGGTCGGTATCCGCGGAGCAGGCTCCAGCGACCGGCTCCTGGTCCCCTCCACCGATTCCTGGTGCGCGATCATCCGGCCCTCCACCGCGCGGTCCGCCGGGATTGCCGAGTGACGAACCGCGGCTGAGTTCCGGGCAATCCAGCGGAACTCGCCGGCCGGCGGAGCAATTCGCCGCCAACCCTGCGATTCCAATTGACGCGCCGATTCCGTGTCCAAGTCTTCCATCGGCAGCAGCCGAACCCGCTCGTCCCGCTCCAGATGCACCTGGACCACATGCTCCTGTATCTCGGCCACTGAAGAGCCGATGTAACAAACGACACCATCATGAGCTACACGAGCAACCCCGGGTTGGCCGGTATCTTCAAGATCCTTTTGGCGGACCCAGCTGTGACTGCCGCTCGGCGGGCGGATTCCCAGCCAACCGCCCGGAGCATGGCGATAGACCTGAACCTCCATGCCGGACTCAAGCCGGTCGGTGGGATAGTACGTCCGTCCCGGACCGCTGCGCACGGTGGCGCCCCCTACCGGAACCTCCCAAGGGTAGGGAAACTCCGTCGCCCCGTTGGCTGGCGCATCGGATAACGCCATCAAAACGAGGCAGAGAAAGGTGGGGAACGTACGCATAACAAGGCTCGCTGATCGGTCCGGCCGCAGCGTAAAGAAGAGTTCCGAAACGTCGCCAATGATCCGCGAGGACTTGTAGCCCAATTGCCCGTTCGACTCAAGACCAGTCTCGCTCGAAGCGGCACCAAGAAGAAAGGGCCCGCACCCGGAAAATCCAGATGCGGGCCCCTTTGGTTCTCGCACACACATATCGAAGGTGATGGTGTCACGAGGTACGGTGGCTGCACTCGGTCGGCAGCCCGCCGACTGCCGCTAGGTGCGGCCACCTCCATGGCTAGTACAGAAATATTCCACTAGATCACCTCCCTTCCCTTATGAGTTCGCCGCTTCGACCGCGCTAGCCGAGAATGCGGTCACTTCACGGACCGGAAATCCCTCGCACCGCGTCAGTGCGACCTTCGTTTCAATTATTAGCGGCCCGCCAGCGTATGGCAAGACCGAATCGCTGCTATTTGACGACGAAGTTGATTAACCGTCCGGAGACCACAATGACTTTGACGACTTGTTTTCCATCCAAAAGTTGGGAAACCCGCTCATCGGCCCGAGCCTCCGCCTCGATCTGCGACCGCTCGGCCTCGGCCGGTACCCGGATCTTGGCGCGCAAACGCCCTTGGATCTGTACCGGAATCTCGACCGTCGCCTCCTTAATCCGTTCCGGATCGAACTCGGGCCAGGGCTCGTAGGCCAATGTCCGGTCATGCCCCAGAATTCGCCAAAGCTCTTCGGCAATATGAGGGGCATAAGGTGACAGCAGCAGCACAAAACTCTCCATAACGGGGCGGGGACGGACCGTCTGTTTGTTGAAGTAATTGACGAATTCCATCATCCGAGCGATGGCCGTATTGAATTGCAACCGATCCGTGTCCTCGGTCACGGCTTGAATCGTGCGGTGCAGCATGCGAAGCTGGTCGGCATCCGGTTCCTGGTCCCGCACATGGTCGTTCAACTGACAGGCTTCGGCTCGTTCGTCAACGATCATTCGCCAGACGCGGTCCAGGAAGCTACGGACGCCATTGACCCCGGCCATGCTCCAGGGCTTGGTCGCCTCCAGCGGCCCCATGAACATTTCGTACAAACGGAGGGAATCTGCCCCGTAATCCTGGACGATCTGATCCGGATTGACGACATTCCCTCGGCTCTTGGACATTTTGTGAGCCCGGCTGTCGACGCGGATTGCCGGTTCGTCGCGGAGGACGAAATGTTCGCCCGTCTTTTCGACGTCTTCGGCTTTCAGCGCGACGGGTTCCAGTGTCTCATTCGAGGTGGAATCGAGCCATTGGCCATCCGCATCGCGGCGAACGTGGGGAGCGGTCACCCAGGCGCCGTCCGGCCGCCGATAACCGGTGTATTCCAGTTCGCCCAGGATCATGCCTTGATTGACCAATCGCCGGAAGGGTTCGCTGTGGCTGACATGCCCCCGGTCGTACAGGACTTTGTGCCAGAAGCGCGCGTACAGCAGGTGCAGCACGGCGTGCTCGGCGCCTCCCACGTACAGATCGACGGGCATCCAGGCCTTTTCTATTTCGGGATCGACGAAATTCTGCTGGTTCTGGGGGTCGAGGAAGCGAAGGTAGTACCAGCACGATCCGGCCCACTGGGGCATGGTATTGGTTTCGCGGCGATAGCGCCGCCCCTCGATGAGCGGATACAGCCAATCGTCGGGGGCTTTGGCCAAGGGCGGTTCCGGTTTGCCGTGCGGCCGATAGTCATCCAGATGCGGCAAATCGACCGGCAGGTCCTCGGGGTCCACGGCTCGCAACACGCCGGTCGGTTGGCCTTGGTCATCCAATTCGTGCAGGATGGGAAAGGGCTCACCCCAGAATCGTTGGCGACTGAATAGCCAATCGCGCAACTTATAATTGACCGCGGCGCGGCCTACGCCTTGCGCCGACAGATCGCGGGCGATCCGCTGCTGGAATTCCCCGGTGGGCAAGCCGTCGTAGTCTGCTGAATTCACGGCACGCCCCTCGCCCGGGAAACAAGCCTGACCTGCCAGCACGGCCTCGCGATCGACGTCGGCTGAGGGACCCGGATCGACGACGGCCCGGATCGGTATGTCGAATTTTTCGGCAAACTCGTAGTCCCGCGTATCGTGGGCTGGCACGGCCATAATCGCGCCCGTCCCATAGCTGATCAAAACATAATCGGCGATCCAGATCGGCACACCCTGGTGATTGACCGGATTGATGGCAAAGGAGCCGGTAAAGACGCCGGTTTTTTCCCGGCTTTCCTGACGTTCGCGATCGCTGCGGGCGGCGGCCCGCCGACAATAGGACTCGACCGCCCCACGCTGCTCCGGCGTGCTGAGGCGGTCGACGAAGGGGTGCTCGGGGGCGATCACCATATAGGTCGCGCCGAACAGGGTATCGGCCCGCGTCGTGTAGATCCTCAAAACCTCCTCGCCCGCCGAACCGGGGAATCCTTCGTCCCCCCGCCGGACGCGCCAGGCGTCATAGTCCTCCGGGGGCCCGATATAGAAGTCCACCTCCGCGCCCGTACTTCGCCCAATCCACTCCCGCTGCATGTTCTTGATGCCGTCGGGCCATTCCACCTGCTCCAAATCCTGTTCCAAACGATCGGCATAGGCGGTGATTCGCAGCATCCACTGGCGCAAAGCGATTCGTTCGACCGGATGCCCGCCCCGTTCGCTGCGCCCGTCCTGGACCTCTTCGTTCGCCAACACCGTCCCCAGGGCCGGGCACCAATTGACCAAGGCGTCCGCTTGATAGGCTAAACGATGCGCGTCCCGATACCGCTGGACGGCCCGCGCTCCCCGCGAAGCTACCTCGGCCGGAATCGGCAGTTCGGCGATCGGACGCCCCCGCTTCTGCTCCGGATCGAACCACGTATCAAAGATCACCAGGAAAATCCACTGGGTCCAGCGGAAATACTCGAGATCGGTGGTTGCCAACTCGCGATCCCAATCGTAACTGAACCCCAGCATCTTCATCTGGCGGCGAAAAGTGGCGATGTTGTTCTCGGTCGATACCCGCGGCGGCGTGTTGGTCTTGATCGCATGCTCTTCGGCCGGCAAGCCGAAGGCGTCGAAACCCATCGGATGCAGCACGGATTTGCCGCGCATCCGCTCGAAACGGCAGATGATGTCCGTGGCGGTATAGCCCTCGGGATGACCCACATGCAACCCGTCTCCGCTGGGGTAGGGGAACATGTCCAGAACGTAACGTTTTTCCGCAGTCGGCAGTTCGGGAGCCCGGAATGTCCGGTTCTCTTCCCAGAACTGCTGCCATTTGGGTTCGATAACGGCCGGGTTGTAACGTGGCATGAGCAGGTTCTGCTGTCGAAAAAGAAGCAAAAGGGGAAAGAAGGAGAAAGCAGGTCGCGGCGCCCGCATTCCCCGGGCACCGCCCCGCAGGACGACTCGGACGCTAAGTATCGCTGCCCAGACCCAGGGCTTCTTCCATGGCAGACAGCCCCAGCCGGTCGATCATCCGACCGATCCGCTCGCGCGGCTTGGCATTCTCGCGATAGTAGTCCAAAATCCTGTCCACCAATTCCAAGGCGGTTTCCGTGTCGATCCGCTGCACCAGCACCTCGCCCATCCGCGGCATCGCACCGCCATTGCCACCGACGTAGACTCGCCACCCCTTGGGGGTTCCAACCAACCCGATATCCTTGAAACTGGTCTCCGCGCACTGATTCGGGCACCCGCTGACCCCCATCTTAATCTTCCCGGGCAACTCCATTCCGTGGTACTTCGTGTCCAGCTGCAACCCCACGCCCAAACTGTCCATCTGCCCACGTTTGCAGTAGGTCGTACCCGGACAGGCTTTGATGCTGCGCACGCAAATCCCCACCAGACTGCCCGGCTCGATCCCCAAATCCGTCCAAACGGCATCCACATCCTCTTCGCGGATTCCCAACATGGCAATCCGGGCGGCACTGGTGACCTTCATGGCGCTCGCACCGTATTTTTCGGCCACATCGGCGATCCTGCGGAGAATGTCCGGCGTAACCACCCCGCAAGGCAAGTGGGGGGCCACGCCATACGTCTCGCGGTCCCGTTGCAGAATGACTCCCTTTTCGCCGTCTTTCAACATGGTTTGCAATCCCCAAGCTGGAACACCGGTTGATGGAAACCAACCAGTATACCAATTCCCAGCCGCGGGCGGAATACAGCCGCTCCAGACTCGCGGGTCGGAACACCCTCGTCGATTGGGCCTGACTTGATTTTAACCCGGACGGGGGAACAATAAGCATCCGAAATCACGGACCAGGCACTAGCGAAGCGACTCTTTCTTCCAGGGAACGTCGGGGACACCGGCCATGTGATTGGCCGCTCGGGCCAGTAGGAACAGCAGGTCGCCCAAGCGGTTGAGGTATTGGATGACGTGTTCGGAGAAGTGTTCCGGTTCGAGGTCTCGCAAAGTGACGATGCGTCGTTCCGCGCGGCGGCAGATCGTGCGAGCGATATGCAATTGGGCGGCTGCGGCGACGCCGCCGGGCAGGATGAAATGGCGCAGCGGGGGCAGTTGGGCTTCGTAATGGTCGATGTGGGTTTCCAAGGTCCCGATGTGTTCCAGCCGAATGGTGGCCAGGCCATAGGCTTGGGGATGGGGGCAGGCCAGTTCGGCGCCGACATCGAACAAACGGTGCTGGATTTCCGACAGCAGCCGGTCCAGCGGTTCGGGCAGGTTTTCCGCGCGCGCCCGCCCCAGGGCGGCGTTCAATTCGTCGACCGTGCCACAGGCTTCGATGCGGACGTGATCTTTGGAAACTCGGGGACCGGCCAACAGACCCGTCTGGCCGCCGTCTCCCGTCTTGGTCGAGATCTTCATCAGCGCGTTTCTCGGGAGGGCTCAGGAACCGGGGCTCCATCCCGGCAGGCCGGGAACGTGGGAATCACCGCAAGCGACACCGGGGTGTCCGCAAGCGACACCGGGGTGTCCGCAAGCGACACCGGGGTGTCCGCAAGCGACACCAGTTGGTGGTCTCGCGGTTCGTCGGGTAGGCGGCCGATCAGGGTGTGCGGGGTGGCGTCCTGGATCACGACGGGCAGCAGTTCGCCGATCCGACGGCGATGTCCGGGAAAGACCACGATCCGGTCGCACATCGTGCGTCCGGTCAACTGGAGGTGTTCGCCGCCGGCATCGTGTTTGGCCGCCATTTTGCTGGGCCCCTCGACCAGCACCTCGACCGTCCGCCCCCGGAACCGGCGATTTTCCCGGGTACTGATCTCGGTCTGCAAGGCCAGCAGGCGGTGGTTGCGTTCGCGTTTGACCGGATCGGGCACATCGTCCGGCAGGTTATCCGCAGCGGTGCCGGCCCGCGGGCTGTATTTGAAGATGAAGCAGTTTTTGAAACGGCACGCCCGCACCATGGCGGCCGTGGCTTGGAAGTCCGCTTCGGTCTCGCCGCAGAAGCCGACGATCAAATCGCTGGAGACCGCCGCGTCCGGAAGGAATTCGGCGATCCGCTGCATCATCTCGCGATAGGCTTCCACCCGGTATCCCCGCCGCATCCGTTCCAGGATGCGGTTCGATCCGCTTTGCAAAGGCACGTGCAGATAACGGCTGCACTTGGGAAGATCCCGCACGGCCTGCAGCAACGGGTCCGTCATATCGCTGGGATAGTTCGTTACGAACTTCAAGCGGCGGATGCCGTCCAACTCGTGCAATCGGTACAGCAGGTCGGCCAGTGTCGTGGTGCGGCCGCCCGTGGTATGGCGATAGCTGTTGACGGTCTGACCCAGCAGGATCAGTTCCTTGCACCCCTGGTCGGCCAGCAGTCGGGCTTCCTCCAGCAGTTCTCCGGGCGGGCGGCACTGCTCCGGACCGCGGGTCTGGGGGACGACGCAGTAACTGCAGAATTTGTCGCAACCGATCTGGATCCTCAGGTAGGCCTGGAACGGGTGGGGGCGCATCTCCGGGTCCCGCAACGGGTCGAACGTCTGGTGGCCGGACGGAGCGTCGCCCCGCGTCTCCTCGTGGCGGCCGCGGCTGAGCGCCGCCTGCCGCCCTCCGACCTGGCGCGCCAGGTCGATCAGGTGGGCCGTCTGCTGCAATTGCCCGGGGCTGACGATCAGATCCACAAAGGGAGCGCGAGCAAATATCCGCTGCTGGTCCTTTTGCGCCATGCAGCCCAACACGCCAATTACTTTCTCCGGATGCGCCCGCTTGTGACTCCGCAGCTTGCCCAACGCACTGTAGATCTTCTCTTCGGCATGCTGCCGCACACTGCAGGTATTGAACAGGATCGTATCGGCCCGTTCCGGCGTCTCCACCCGTTCGTACCCCTGCTGGCGAAGAAGGGCCATGATCATTTCGCTGTCCAGCACATTCATCTGGCAGCCGACGGTTTCGAGATAGACGCGATGAGGAACGAGCGGCATGTCAGGAACTGGAATCCACGGTTTTGGGGTGGGGAACGTAGCGGGCGATCATTTCGTACAGTTTCTTCGAGCGGATCGGTTTGGACAGGTAATCGTCCATGCCCACGGCCAAGCACCGCTCGCGATCGCCCTTCAGGGCATGGGCCGTCATGGCGATGATCGGCGTGTGACTGCCGGATTCGAGCGAGCGGATGGCTTCGGTGGCTTCGAAACCGTCCATCTCGGGCATCTGGACGTCCATCAGGACCAGATCGAAATGCCCGTGCTGGAATTCGTCAATCGCCTGCCGGCCGTTGTGGGCCACGACGACCTGATGTCCTTTCTTTTCCAACAGCCCCACGGCCAGTCGCTGGTTCATCGGGCTGTCTTCGGCCACCAGGATGTGCAGCGGCGACCCACCGGATGCGGCCCGTGCGGGGGGCGAGTCTGCGGCGGGAGAAACGGGTTCGCAATCGTCGCTCACCACCGGCGGGATGCCGAACCGGGCGGTGAACTGGAACACGCTGCCCCGACCCACCTGACTTTTGACGCGGATCCGGCCGCCCATCATTCTTACCATTCGATAGCAGATCGACAACCCCAGACCCGTCCCGCCAAAACGGCGGCGGGTGGAATTGTCCGCCTGCTCGAATTCCTGAAACACCGCCTCGCATTTTTCCGGCGGGATCCCGATCCCCGTAT
>SLEY01000596.1 GCA_007124535.1 Planctomycetaceae bacterium | reverse complement strand
TCCCACCCATCCATATTTCGCACCGCACGATGTGCCCTTGTCGAAACAGTCGTTGTCGCGGTTTCTTACCCCCCTCTCTTTCGCCGATTTGTCGGCTTTGGGGCACGCCCCCTAAAACTCGGCGGCTTCTTCCAGTACAATCAGCGTCTTCCGTATTGCCGAGAATCCGGGGGGCGGTGCCGGGAAGACACCTCCTCACTCGGAGGTTGCTGGAAAACGTGTATCGGGAAGCCGAGTTTTGTAACGAATCTTGAGGAGAAGTAGAGCATGGCGATTAAAATCGGGATCAATGGTTTTGGGAGAATCGGGCGTCTGGTGATGCGGATCGGCAGCCAGGTTCCGGAGATCGAGTTTGTGGGGATCAACGATTTGGTCCCGGCGGGCAACCTGGGCTACCTGTTGAAGTACGATTCGAACCACGGCCGGTTCTCGGGGACCGTCGAGGCTCAGGATGACGCGTTGATCGTCAACGGCACGCGCGTGCCCTGCATGTCGGTCCGCGAGCCGGAGAACCTGCCCTGGGGCGACTTGGGCGCCGATTATGTGATCGAATCGACCGGCCTGTTCACCAATTACGAGGGGGCCGCTCGCCATATCCAGGGGGGCGCAAAACGCGTGGTCATCTCCGCCCCCACCAAGACGCCCGACCAGGTTCCGACCCTGCTGATGGGCGTGAATCATGAAGACTTCGATCCCCAATCCACGGTCGTGTCGAATGCCTCCTGCACCACGAACTGCTTGGCCCCGATCGCCAAAGTGATCCAGGACAACTACGGTTTGGCGGAAGGCTTGATGACGACGGTTCATGCGGCGACGGCCACGCAACCGACCCAGGACGGGCCTTCCAAAAAGGACTGGCGTGGCGGCCGGAACGCCTACACGAATCTGATTCCCGCCTCGACCGGGGCCGCCAAGGCGGTCGGATTGGTCCTGCCGGCCCTGAAAGGCAAATTGACGGGCATGGCCGTCCGAGTGCCCACCGCGAACGTGTCGATGGTCGACCTGACCTTCCGCACCGAACAGGCGACCAGCTATCAGGACATCTGCGCGAAGATGAAGGAAGCCGCCGAAGGCAGCATGCAGGGCATTTTGGGGTACACCGAGGAGCAGGTCGTGTCGACCGATTTCATGAGCTGCGAGCTGTCGTCGATCTTCGACGCCACAGCGGGCATGGAACTGAACGATCGCTTCTTCAAGGTGATCAGCTGGTACGACAACGAGTGGGGTTACTCGCAGCGTCTGATCGATCTGATCCAGTACATGGCCGGTCGGTAAGGCTTGGCGCCACGTGACCGTCTGCGATCTGGGCTGCAGATCGCCGAACCGTTCCCCGATCCTCGTTCGAACCGCTCGGCGAGGATCGGGCCCCTTGGCGCGCTGCGCATTTCACTCGTCGGTCTGTGCCACAACTCGCCTGCTTTCCGCGGCATCGGCCTTTCTACGGCTTGCTCGCTCCGTTCTTCCGACGCGGCCCTCGTCCGGCAATCCGAACGCCATGACGGAGCGGCGTCTTGCCCGCCCGCGATTCGCCCGCCATGATAGGGCGCCGGAACAGCTTGCGTGCCGTTCCGAAGGAAACGGTTCCTTCCTTTCGGTGTTCCTATAAGGCAGATGATGGTGGATTCGTACTTGAAGATCCGTGGTGGCACGGTCTACGACCCGGCGAACGAGGTCGATGGCTGCGTGCAGGACCTGTGGATCCGGGACGGGAAGATTGTAGCGCCCCCCTTAGATCCTGCCGTTCGCCCCGTACGGACCATCGACGCGTCCGGCATGGTGGTGATGCCGGGGGGCATCGACATGCACTGCCATATCGCGGGGCCGAAAGTCAACGCCGCTCGCAAACTGCGGCCGGAAGAAAGACGGCATGGCCAAGTGGTCCCGCGGACCCATTGGACTCACAGTGGGACGCTGGGCAGCGCGCCCAGCACATTCGTCACCGGCTACAAGTATGCGGGGATGGGCTACACCTCCGCCTTCGACGCCGCGGTCGCCCCCCTGGTCGCTCGCCATGCCCACGAGGAATTCCACGATACGCCCTGCCTGGACAACGGGTTCTATCTCCTGATGGGCAATAACCACTTTGTCATGAAGGCCATCCAGGAGCGGGAGCCGGAACTTCTCCGCGGCTTCGTCGCCTGGTTGATGGGGGCAGCCAAAGCCTACGCGGTCAAATTGGTCAATCCGGGTGGGGTCGAGGTGTGGAAACACCATGCGGGCGGCAACGTGCGGGAGTTGGACCAGCCGGTGGACTACTATCACGTGACCGCTCGCCAGATCCTGGGCGAAATGGCACGGACCGTCGATGAGTTACAGCTGCCTCATCCGGTCCACATCCATCCCAACAATCTGGGAGTTCCGGGAAACTGGCGCATCACCCTGGAGACGATGAAGGCCCTGGAGGGGCACCGGGGCCACATGACGCACATCCAATTCCACAGCTACGGCGGCGGCGAGGGGGACGAATCGACGTTTTCTTCCAAAGTCCAGCCGTTAGCCGACTACGTCAATCGCCACGACAATATCACCGTGGACGTGGGACAAGTGATGTTCGGTCCCACGACCAGCATGACCGGCGACAGCCCGCTGGGCTACTTCCTGCACCAAATCTACGGCACCAAGTGGTTCAATTCCGACTTGGAGCTGGAGGCGGGTTGCGGCATCGTCCCGATCACCTATCGCAACAAGAACCGGGTGCATGCCTGGCAGTGGGCGATCGGCCTGGAATGGTATCTGTCAGTCCAGGATCCTTGGCGAGTGGCGATGAGCACGGACCATCCGAACGGCGGTTCGTTCCTTTCGTATCCCCAGGTGATCCGGTTGCTGATGGATCGGACCTACCGGCAGGATCGGTTGCGAACGGTGCATCCGGCGGTGCGGAAGGGATCCGCGGTGGCCGAGATGGACCGCGAATACTCGTTGAACGAAATCGCCATCATCACCCGCGCCGGTCCGGCCCGGATGTTGGGTTTGACCGACAAGGGGCATTTGGGCGTGGGGGCCGACGCGGACGTCACGATCTACCTGCCGCACCCCGATCAAGAGCAGATGTTCCAGCTGCCACGTTATGTGTTGAAGGCCGGCCGGGTCGTCGTCGAAGACGGGGAACTCCGCGAGGCGCCGGACGGGAACACCCTGTACGTGGCACCCGAGTACGACCCGGCCGTGGAGAAATCAATCGCCGACTGGTTCCAACAATACTATTCCGTCCAGATGCGGAACTATCCGGTCGCTCTCGAAAGCCTCCAAGGCCCGGTTGCGATCCCCTGTGGCCCACAGAAGGGCGGGCGGGGATCGTCTTAGCATCTAGGGGCCTAGCGCGGCAGGACCGACGTACCGATCGCCGCCGTAGCCGAGCATCGGCACAAAAACGAAACCCAGCAGCCAGATGCCAATCCCGTAAAGCTCACTCTTGCCGAATGACTTGGCCAAATCGATGGAAACCACAACGGCGGCCACGATGTTGACCACCGGAATCAGCAGCAGCACCAACGACAGAAGCGTAAAAATCAGGGGAAACCCATCATTCTGAGCCAGTAACCACATTGCCTGTCTCCTTCGGAATCTGAGGAACCTGCCAATTGGCGGCAGCCAACAGGACTTTTGAACCTTGCCCGTCGCAATTGCAAGTCCCCTCCCGACTTTTTAGAGTCCCTAAAAAGACTGGGCTGGGAGACCTACGGTCGGCGGTCTATCGGTGGAAGCGCTGGTGGAGTGGTTGGAGGTGCTGGAGTCCACCCATTTTTCAAGGCGCCGAAGGAAAGAAAAGGGGTTGGCCGAATGTCTCCGTGCCGAACTGGGCGATCAGGTTCCGGGCCTGGGGCGAGAGGAGAAAATCCGCAAATTGCTGCGCGGCAGCCGCTTGCCGAATAGCAGCGGCCGCTTGTCCCGGCAGCGGCGACTGCGGCGCAACCACCAGCACCGCATAGGGATTCCGCAACTGGGGAACTCCGGCAAACAGGATCGCCAGGTCCAGTCGGTGCCGCTGAGAAAGGAAAGTTCCCCGGTCGCTTAATGTGTAGGCCTGCATTTCGTTCGCCATGCGGAGCGTCTCGCTCATCCCCGCGCCGCCTTGAATATACCAGGCCCCCGCGGGCTGCTGTTCCGCCAGCTTCCACAGCGACTGCTCCTTCAAGTGGGTACCGGATTGATCTCCGCGAGAGACGAACGGAGCGGCTGTCTGGGCAATCCGGGTCAGGACGTCGCGGAGCGTGGCCGCCTGCTGCAGTTCCGCGGGATCGTCCGAAGGGCCGACGAAAACGAAGTCGTTGTGCATCAACGGAAGCCGTGCCCGGGCATGGCCGACGGCGACGAATGCCTCTTCCGCCTCCGGTGCGTGGGTCAGCAGCACATCGGCATCGCCACGCCGTCCGATCTCCAGAGCTTGGCCGCTGCCCACCGCAATCACGCGGACAGCGATCCCCGTCTGCTGCTCGAACTGCGGAATCAATACGTCCAGCAGGCCACTGTCCCGAGTGCTGGTCGTGGTGGCCAACGTCAGGGAGGGAGCGGGAGGCACCGAGGGCGCGCAACCGAGAGTCACGATCAGGATCGCTGTGGACCCCACCCGGGAGAACGGCTGCCAGTTCAATAGATCATCCTTCCTTCGACGAAGTCTCGGGTGCGGGGCTCCGCGGGCTCATGAAAAAAAGCGTCCGCCGGTGCGACTTCGATCAGCCGTCCGTTCAGCAGCAGGCCTACCCGCTGGCCTACGCGGCGAGCTTGAAACAAATTGTGGGTAGCCCAGACGAGGGTGATTGGGCGGGACGAGGCGGCTTCTCGAAGCAACCGCTCGACCAAGGCTACGTGAGCCGGATCAAGGTGGGCCGTCGGTTCGTCCAGAAGGAGCACGTCGGGTTCCAGGACCAGAGCGCGGGCCAAGGCCACCAGCTGGGCTTGCCCTCCCGACAAGTTCCGGGCGGCCTGACCCACCAGATGGCCGATTCCCAGGTGCTCCAAAATCCGGGCAACCTCGGCTCGCGGGCAAGCCGGGCAAGCACGCAGCCGCAACCCGTAAGCCACGTTCCTGGAGACCGATCCGCTCAGCAAAACCGGCCGTTGGAAGACCAGCGTGATGCGGTGGCGGGTCTCTCGCCGAAGCCGGTCGCCCAGGTAGTCCCGACCTTCGAAACGCACCTCCCCCGCCGTCGGACGCTCGACCGCAGCCAACAGCCGTAACAAGACGCTTTTTCCCGCCCCCGTCGGTCCCAACAAACATAACGTCTCGCCCGCCTCGATACGCAGATGCTCCACGTCCACGGCGACTGTGCCGCCGTACTGCTTGCGGACCCGGCGCAATTCGAACTGCGGCGCCTCATTCATACCGCGGGGGACTCCCGTCCAACCGGACGATCAAAGCGTTCACCAGAAGAGCCAGACACAACAGCGTCCCCCCCAAGGCCAGCGCCACACCAAATTGGCCCTTGCCCGTCTCCAACACCACGGCCGTGGTCAGCACCCGCGTGTGTCCTTGGATATTGCCACCGACCATCAACACCGCCCCCACCTCGGACAGACTGCGTCCGAAGGCCGCGGCAACCGCTAACAACACGCCCTGCCGGGCTTCCCACAGCACCGTCCGGCGAATCTGCCATTGCGTCGCCCCCAGACTGCGCAACTGCCACCTCAATTCGCCCGGCATCGCCGCTACGGCACTCTGAGTGATCCCGATCACAAACGGCAGCGCCAAGATGAATTGCGCCACGACCATCGCGCGTGGCGTGAACAACCAGCCCAACCACGCCAGCGGGCCACTGCGAGAAAGCAGAATATACAGCACCAAACCAACTACCACCGGGGGTAGGGCCATGCCTGTCTGGACCAGTAGACGTAACAGCAGGACCCGCCGACCACAACTCAAGCCCAGCCAGGCGCCCAGCGGAATCCCCACCAGGGAGCTAAGCAATACGGAGGTACCGGACACCCGCAGGGTAAGCCACAGAATCGTGATGAAATCCGTCGCCAAGAATTCCCGCCAATGTTCCACGCGGTTCTTCACCCCCCCTGCCACATGGCTCCCCATCGGCTCCGGCCCTTCGGGCGAGGTTCCGGCCGATTGGTTTCCGAATTGTCATCGAAGTCCGCGGCGAGTCAAGGTGTTTTGGGGCGGTTGCCCCGACCAAGACCATCCGGCTGCCCGGCCCCTATTTTCCCGGCGGGATGATGTAGACGATCTCGCCGTCGCGTTCGACCCTCCGGCCGCCCTCGCGCAGGATGGCTTGCTCGGCCACGTCGGCAATGCGTTCGACGATGTCGGAGATGCGGTTGTGGATCGGCAGGCCGTCGCGGCTGTAGTTGATGTACGTGTCGTTGAAGGGCTGGTTCCAGCGACCGCGGGGTAGACAATCGTGGGTCAGGCTTTCGGGAATCACGCCGGGGCCGTGCATCACGCCGATCAGACCGCCGCAGGTGGCCGCTTGGTTGTCGCAGTCGTAGCCGGCGCTGACGGCGATGCCCACCGTTTGCATAAAGTCCCCCTCGCCGTACAGAATGGCCAGGATGCCGCACACGCCGTTGATCAGCGACGAGACGACCGAAACGGGCGCCTGGTAATCGCCCCGGCGGTAACGGTAGTATTTGTCATGCACTTTCTGGCGAGTCGCCCGCCAGTCGTCGGGGTTCTCGGCGTGCCAGCGGAGCACATCGGCCATGCCCTCGTGGAAAGGGCTGTCCGGCGGAATGTACTCGTGCGCCTTCTGGACCAGCTTCACCGGATCGTCCTCGAAAAAAGCCTCGCTGATGATGACGGCGTAAGCGATGGTCGGGTGGACGCCCCAGTCGTCATTGGTGATTCGGGCGCCCCACTCGGCGCGCTCCGCCGCCCGTCGCGGCATGCCCGGATAGAACGCGCTCCAAATCTCGTTGACCAGTTGCGGGTCGATCTGGAACCAGTTGGGGTTGTTTTCCTTCCGGCCGGTGTCGGGGGGCAGAAGCCCCTGGTCCATCAGGTCGCGGGCAGTGCGGTTGGCGACCCAAATCCGCCGGTTGATATGCCGCTTCCAGGCCCCGGCAATCTGTTCGTAGTTGATGTCCAGTCCATACTTCTCCACCGCGTGCAGGGTGACAAACTCGATGTCGGTGTCGTCGTCCGAGTAGGCGCCGTCAAAGGCGGTGAACATGTAGGGCACAAAAGCACGGTGGTCGTGGCGGTTCATGCGCAGGTCGCCCGCATTCAGCGGCGTGTAGTAGCGGTCCACCAGGATCGGGATCGGCTCGTCCACATAGATATTCTCGAACGGGAAACCCAGGTAGTTTCCCACCAGTTGGCCGATCCAGAACCCCGAAATCTTCTCGATCAGCTCCGCACGCGTCAGGGTGCGCTCACCCCCTGCGGCGGTACCGCCGTACAAGCTGCCGGCCGCCAGGGCGACGGCGATCAAGGCGGTCAGAATCGTTTTGCGAGCCATCATGGCAATCCTTTCGTGGTGGTGCGGGGCCACGGGCGTTCCGCACGCATGCGGCGCCCCCGACCCCACGGGTCGTTTGCATTGGAGGTCTGGCAGGCGCGGTGGGCAACCCGCCACCGCGGCGGCCGGTAAGGAAGACCGCACCGATACTCGGGGGGTTGTCGCGCCCCCGTTCCCGTCATTCCACGCCGACGATACAGTCGAACCAGGGCCCGTAACGCTTGCCGTCCAGCGTTGCGTCGAAAACGACGGTGCGGACGCCCGGTGTCAGCTCGGCGGATGCGGAAAGACGAAATGTCGTCTCGACGGCGCCCCCGGGCGGCGTTTCGCCCTCCAAGACCTCCGGCTCGACGGACAAGCCGACCGGGGTGAGCAGTTTCACCCGGTATCGTTGCGGCCGGTCCAGAAAGTTGCGCAGGTGCAGCGTCACCTCGGCCACGGCATCGCGCGGCAGGGTTACCCGGTACGGATCGGCACGCACCCAGTACGGATCGAACAGGTAGCGGTAATCGGGCTCGGCACTCAGCGCGCGGTAGGCTTCGCGGATGGCCAGCGACCAACGGTGGTAGCGCTCGATCAGTTCGGCCGGCTGGTCCATGACGTAGGAGTGCCCGCCCATGATCAGGTCGGGCTGAAGTCGCCGCAGGTACTCGGCGGCGTAAATATAGCCTTCCTCGAAGATGGCGCTGTTGCGGGCGACCACCGCCTCGTGGCCGTCCTGTTCGGGGTCGGCGGGGTTGGCGAAGAGATTGTCCCCGGTGAACGCCACCAGCCGCCCGTCGATTTGGCCATGGATCGCGCAAGCGAACTCGGTTTGGCCGGGCATCCAGTCCACGGTCAACTCGTACCCCTCCCAGGTGAAAGTCTCCCCCGAGGTGAAATGCCGATCGAACTGGATCGGTCCCACGTCGCGCCGATAGGCCCAAGGCATCGCCGCGTATTCGAACCGTTCGGGCTGCTCGATGATTTTCGCGACCCGGTCCAGGGTCCACAGTTCGGCGCCCCATCGCTCCCGCAGGTAGGGCGCGCCCAGAACGTGATCGCCGTGCATGTGGGTGACGAGCACGGCGTCGACGCCGACCAGTCCCAACCGCTTCTGCATCTGCTCGAGGGTCGCGTCGATCTTCCCCGGGTCCAGACCGCAGTCGATCATCAGAGCCCGGCCGCTCTCGGCCACCAGGAAGATCGGGTTGGGCGAGTAGCTCGGGCCCTTGAACTTGAACAGCCGCGGCGTCGTTTGCCACAGGTGCGGCACGGGGCTGGGACGCGAAACCAGGTCCTGGTCGGCGGGTGCGAAGGTGCCGATGGCGTACCCGCGCACGTACAGTTCGGCCAGATGGCGAAGTTTCTTCTGATACTCCTGGAGTTGGGCAACCGGCTGGCGAATGACCGGCCCCCGGGAGGGAAGCAGCAGTACGGGCTCGAAACTGGTCAGCAGGCTTACCGATTCGACCAGGGCGTACAAGCCCTTGGCAAAACCGTAGTCCCACTCGGTATCGAACCAGTTGCGCATGACGGCGCCGTCCAACATCACGCTGCCACTCAGGCCGATCCAGCCCTCCGCGGTTCGCAGCAGGTACGACATGCCGCCCGGGCTGGCGCCGGCCGTTTGCAGGCACCAGAACTCACGTTCCCGCCAGATGAAGGTGTCCATCGGCTGGAAGACGCGATCGATCGAGACGGGTTCCAGCGGGGGGCGGACGTAGCTGGCCCCGTGGACCGTGAACGCATCGCCCAGCGAGGGCCGCATTTTGCGGAAATCCATGGGCCGCTCCAGCAGTGCCCGTTCCCGCTCCGGGGCCGCCACCTGCGTCTCCCAGCCGTCCAGCTTTTGGTGGCCCAGCGACTGCTCCCGGTGATGATCCGTCAGCAGCACCCACTCCAAACGTTCTACGCCCAGTTCGCCCAGGTGGTCCAGGACGGAGGCGTCGCCCAGGTTCACCAGGATGGCGGCGTCACCCTCGCGCAGCACATACACATTCACCACATCGCGCCAGCGGAAGATTTCGAGCGTGCCGTCCCGGGCCACCGGCTCAAAACGCGGCGCCTCCGCGGCCATGCCGCGGAGCCCCAGGCCCAGGGCAAATGCCACCAGCAGATGAAAAACAAGGGGGCGTCGGATCGGATTCATGGCTTCCATCCTTCCATTGGTAACGGCCGAGTCGCCGCACGCGTGAGAGGCCCCGCTGCCAAAGTGGCCCGGGCCACTCACCGTACGCCCGCCTGGAGCCCCTGTCAAGCACATCCGGCCGCGAAAAAGGGGACGGGACTGGGGTGTTCCACTTGTCCCGTTTTCGCCCCGTTTTGTCCGCTTGGAACATAACGACCTTTTTTGCCCCGGCTGGCTGGTTCGCCTCCTTGGGAGTGCGGCAGCTCGACGCCGCTTTGGCTGTGCCTTTCTTTGGGCTCTTTCGACAGGGATCGTGCGACATTGTGAAGGCCGCGCGGGGGCGATCCATCGTGAACGATCCTTTGGCAGCCAGAGCTTAGCACATCGGGCCGCATCCTGCCAAGCAGCGTCGGGGGCTGGTCCGCGGCCCACGCCGTGAAAGAATACCGTAGCGCCGGGCTCGTGCGGCAAATCAAAATCGATAGGCAACCAAGGCCGGAAGTTGCCTTGCTGAGCCCCCCGTAGATTGTGCATTCCTTCCCGACGGACGTAGGATCATCAACAAGAACGTCGCACGGATTACGAATCCCTCACTGTGGATCCACCACGGGGATCGTCGGGCAGGAATGCCCAACCTACGGACCGATTCGTGATTCAAGGGGACGTAATTTGTCCAGATTGCTTGATGCTTCGTCATTGCGGCTCTGCGGCGCGCCGGGGCGCGGCGAGAGTTGACGAGCGGTGCGCGGAGCGGCTAGACTGGTGAAATATCAGCAGTCGGCCTGCTGATAGAAACGGAGGCGGGTTGAATCCCCGCGGTTTCAGGCAGTCTAGCTGTACCTTGGTTCGTGCAGCGAGATCTGAGTATTTTTTTAAGGAGTTGAGCCCATGAAGGTTAATAGCCAGCTGGTGACTCACGCGAGGTCGTGGTTAGCATGGGGGATGGCGTTTGCCCTCTGGAGTGGTTTCATGGCGACCGTATCGGCTTCCGAATCGGACTGGCCGATGTGGCGTTATGATGCGGCCCGCAGCGCCGCCTCGCCGTTGGAGTTGTCGGAGGATTTGCATTTGCAATGGCGGCGGCAATTGCCGGAACCTCAGCGAGCCTGGCCCGACCAGTGGGACGACCGGGGTAAATTGGACTTCGACGTCTCCTATGTGCCGGTGGTGATGGGCCCGCAGATTTTCGTGCCCTCGAATGTCACGGACAGCGTCACGGCGTATTGCATCGAGGACGGCAGCGAGCAATGGCGGTTTTATGCCAACGGTCCGGTGCGGCTGGCGCCGGTGGCTTGGAACGATCGCGTGTACTTCATTTCGGACGACGGCTACCTTTACTGCGTGGCAGCCGAGACCGGCGACTTGGATTGGAAGTTCCGTGCGGGTCCGTCGGACCACTATCTTTTGGGCAACGAGCGGATCCTCAGTTTCTGGGGTGCTCGCGGCGGTCCCGTGATTGACGACGGCACGTTGTTCTTTGCCGCCGGGATCTGGCCCTTGCACGGGGTGTTCATCTACGCCCTGGATGCGGAGAGCGGCGAGGTGGTTTGGGTCAACGACACGACCAGTTCCGACTATGTGGCACTGCCTCATGGTGGCGCAGATGGCTACGGCGGCTTGGCGCCGCAGGGGTACATTGCGGCGGACGAGGAAAAATTGGTGATTGCTGCCGGCCGGGGTCCCAATCCGGTGCACATGGACCGGAACACGGGGGAAGTGTTGGATTCCGATTTTCGTGGCCGGAAGGGGCGTGGCGGTTATGCCGTCCATGCCGTCGACGGCGGCGGTCTGGGAATGCGGCGGAATTCGATGCTGCAGGACCGCATCGAGGCCTTGTCGGATCAGATCGACGGCGAGGTGTTCTACAAGTTGGCGGCCCGGGATCGCTTGTTCCTGACCACCGAATGCGGGGCGTTGTATTGTTTCGGTCCCGAGTCGGTGGACGCGGTGGTGTACGATTACGAACCGGCGGCGTTGGCCGCAGGCGAAGAGGCGTCGGCGGCAATCGCCGCGCAGTTGCTGGAGGGACTCGGTGAAGACGAGGGTTACGCCCTGATGTTGGGGGCCGGTTCGGGCGACTTGCTGCGCGAGTTGATCCGGGGCAGCAACCTGCACGTGGCGGTGGCGGAAGTCGACCCGGAGCGGGTCCAGGCGTTGCGGGACGAATTGGTCGCCGCGGGCGTCTACGGTCGCCGGGCGGCGGTGATCGAAGCGGATCCCGCCACCTTGACCGTCCAACCGTATCTTTTCAGCTTGGTCGTCAGCGAAGACCCGGCGGCGGCCGGTCTGGCCGACACGGATCGGATGTCCTACGTACTGGAACGCGTGCGGCCCTACGGGGGCGTGGCGTGGCTGGGCGGCAATGTGCTGTCCGATTCGGATTGGGAACAGGTCCAGGTGGATCAGGTGTCGGTCCGGGTTCGGGACGATCAGGTATTTGCCCATCGGAGCGGGCCCTTGACCGGGGCCGGTCAGTGGACGCACCAGCACCACGATCCGGCCAACACGCTGGTGTCGCGGGATTCTCGAGTCCGTCTGCCGCTGGGGGTGCTCTGGTTCGGCGGCCCGAACAATCACGACATTCTTCCGCGGCATTCCGGCGGTCCCCGGCCCCAGATCGCTCAGGGACGTCAGGTTTTTCTGGGCGTCGAGACCATCGGGGCCCGTTGCGTGTACACCGGTCGCCCGTTGTGGGAGCGGGAATTCCCGGGCATCGGGCACCCGTTCACCAACATGGAACTGGAAGAGCGGTGGCAGGCGGGCGACGAGGTCTACATGACCAACATCCCGGGGGCCACCTATATCGGCAGCCCGTTTGTCACGCTGCCCTGCAGCGTCTACCTCCGCTATGACGAGCGGATCGTTCGCATGGATCCGGCGACCGGCGAGACGGTGGGCGAATTCACCTTGCCCGGCCGAAGTGTGGAGGAATTGTATGGCGAGGACGGGATCGACTGGGGGCACATGAGCGTCCAGGGCGATCTGCTGATCACGACGGCCGAACCTCACATATTCGAGGACCAGGTGCTGGGATGGACCAACAGCTACAGCGGCACCTCCAGTCGCCGGCTGGTGGTCATGGATCGTCTCGAGGGCACGGTGCTGTGGGATCGCGAGGCCCAGATCGGGTTCCGGCATAACGCGATCATCAGCAACCAGGACACGCTGTTCCTGATCGACGGGTTATCGGAAAACGCCGTTTCTCATTTGTCGCGGCGGGGCGACCAGGCGGAGCAGCCGTCGGTGGTGATGGCCTTGGACCTGAGAACCGGGGAAGAACGTTGGAGTTCGGACAGCGACGTGTTTGGCACGTTCCTGTTGTACAGTGAAGAGCACGGGATTCTGGTCGAAGGTGGCAGCCAGGACCTCCGCCGCCGTTTGGACGACGAGCCGCGCGAGATCGTGGCCCGCCGCGCCGCCGACGGGTCGATCCTCTGGGAGGGAGGCCGTTTTCTCCTGCCCGCCGCCGTGCGGGGCGAGATGCTGATCCCGGGACGTCCGGGGGATGCGATCTCCATCCTGACCGGCGAACGCTGGACGCGCGAACAGCCGCTGACCGGGGAAGAGGACCGCTGGCGGTACAGCCGCCGCTACGGTTGCAACACCCTGAACGCCAGTGAGCATCTGTTGCTCTACCGTAGCGGTTACGCCGGGTTCTTCGATCTGGAGCACGACAGCGGCACGGGCAACATCAGCGGCATCCGTGCTGGCTGTACCCCCAACATGATTGCGGCCGACGGCGTGCTCAACGCCCTGGATTACACGCGCACCTGTACCTGCAGCTACGCCCATCAGACGTCGCTGGCCCTGGTGCATATGCCGGGCGATCCGAACATCGAGTTCTGGACACGGTACCACGCCTCGGCTCCGAATCCGCAAGGCTACGGCTTGAACTTCGGCGCTCCGGGCCGCCGCGTGGCCGACGACGGACAGATCTGGCACAACGCGTCCGGCGCCCTCCGGCGGCATCCTTCGGCCGTCTCCGACGAAAACGGGGGGATCGCGTGGGTCGCCGCCTCCGCTCGCGAAGCGGACGATCGTGAGAGGATCCAGGTCGAGCACGTGGTGCCGGGCGAGTACCGGGTCCGCCTGCACTTCGCCGAACTCGTGAAGGGCGTCGAGCCGGGCCAGCGGGTCTTTGATGTGCGGATCGACGGCGAAACCGTCCTCGAAGACTTCGATATCGTGGCGGAAACCGGCGGCGCCTTCCGGGTGACGGTCCAGGAATTCACCGTCAGCACCGACGGGGAGATCACCGTCGAATTGCGCAAGTCGGACGGCGCGGAACGAGGGCCCAAGATCAACGGGCTCGAGGTCCTGGCAGTGGACTTGGAGCAAGTCGCGGTCGCTCCCTAGTTCGCCGACCGCTCGGCGATCGGATCAGCAAACGGCGGCGGACGGGCGCCAAGCCCCCCGCCGCCAATCTGCTGGCCGACAACTTGAAGCAACCCTTTACCGGCGCCGGGACGGTAATCCGTGTGATCGCCAACCCCCGGGGGCTTAGGGAAGATATACCGCGCGCGGCAATTGGTTCGTTTAACGCCCAGCCGGAGGCGCCGGCAACGCCAGGACGCCGGCGCCTCCGGTTGGGCGTTTAACGATCTGCGGAATCACCGGGGGGCCTTTGTCAGCCGCACTCGGAATTGCTAAGATCTGGCGGCAGGGCGGCACGTGCCGTGTCCCTGCGGTGGTTCGCTCGGGGAACTCCGGCTCGCCCCCGGTTCCTCGGCGGATCCGAAGCAGGCTTCCCAACAGGCGGTTGCATGGAGAGCCCGCCCGACTTGCCAACCCGTGACTTGGCGACCGAATCAGGAAGAAAAATCTGCACTTATGACTAAGCACATTTTCGTCACCGGTGGGGTTGTTAGCTCGCTGGGAAAGGGCTTGACCAGCGCCTCGATCGGCATGGTTCTGGAACAGCGGGGCTTGCGGGTCAAGCTGCAGAAGCTGGACCCGTACATCAATGTCGATCCGGGGACGATGAGTCCGTACCAGCACGGCGAGGTGTATGTGCTGGATGACGGCAGCGAAACCGATCTGGATTTGGGGCACTACGAGCGTTTCACCAACAGTCCCTTGACCCGCGATTCGAACTACACGACGGGCCAGATCTACATGTCGGTGATTGAAAAGGAGCGTCGCGGCGAATTTCTGGGGAAGACGGTCCAGGTGATCCCGCACGTCACCAACGAGATCAAGGCGGTCATTCACAAACTGGTGGATGACGACACCGACATCGTGATCACCGAGATCGGGGGCACGGTGGGTGACATCGAGAGCCAGCCGTTTTTGGAAGCGATTCGCCAGTTTTCCTTGGATATTGGCAAGGAGAATTGTCTGTACATCCACCTGACGCTGGTGCCCTATTTGAAGGCGGCGGGTGAGTTGAAGACGAAACCGACGCAGCATTCGGTAGGGCAACTTCGGCAGATCGGTATTCAGCCGGACGTGTTGATTTGCCGCACCGAGCGGAGCATTTCGTTGGAGGACCGGGAAAAGATCGCCCTGTTCTGCAATGTGCCTCTCGAGGCGGTGATCGAGGAGAAGGACAAGGATTTCTCGATCTACGAGGTTCCTTTGAGCCTGGTGCACAACGGGTTGGACAAGTTGATTGTCAAGCGGTTGGCGCTGCGGGCCAACCCGCTGAATCTGGATTCGTGGCGGGATTTGGTCCAGCGGATGCGGAATCCCAAACACGAGATCGGGATCGCCGTGGTGGGCAAGTATGCGGAGCATTTCGACGCGTACAAGTCGATTTACGAGGCCTTGGACCATGCCGGAATCCGGCACGAGACGCAGGTCCGCGTCGGCAAGATCTCCAGCGAGGAAATCGAACGCGAAGGTGCGGAACGCCTGCTGGGCGGTTATGACGGGCTCCTGGTGCCCGGCGGGTTCGGCGAACGGGGCATCGAGGGCAAGATCGACGCGATTCGATTCGCGCGCGAACGCGGCGTTCCGTTCTTCGGAATCTGTCTGGGCATGCAATGCGCGGTGATCGAGTTCGCTCGAAACGTCCTCGGATTGGAAGGGGCCCACTCCTCCGAATTCGTGAAAGATACCCCGCATCCCGTGATCTGCCTGCTGGACGAACAGCGAAATATCACCGAAAAAGGGGGAACCATGCGGCTGGGCGCGCAGCCGACCCGTTTGGACCCTGACAGCCATGCTCTTGCCTGCTATGGCCGAGAAGAGGTTTTCGAGCGGCATCGGCATCGGTACGAGTTCAACACCGCCTACCGGCAAACGTTTATCGACCACGGTATGCGGATCGCCGGCACCAGCGACGATGGCCAGCTGGTGGAGATCATCGAATTGGATCGGCATCCCTGGTCGATGGCGGTGCAGTTTCATCCCGAGTTTCAATCCAAGCCCACGGCAGCGCATCCGCTGTTCGCCGGTTTTGTCGGGGCGGCGATCGAGCGGCATGTGCGCCGGGGCGAACGGAACCGAGAGTTACGCAAATGACGGAACAACCCCAAGACCCCAAAATTGTGGTTGACGAAGACTGGAAAGAGCGAGTGCGAGCGGAGCGCGAGGCGGAGCGGGAGGCCCGGAAAAAGGGCGACTCGACCGATCGCGGCGGTCCGCAATCGGGAGCCGCGCCGCCGGACCCGTTCAGCATGCTGGTCTCGTCGCTGGCTGCCGAAGCGATGATTGCCCTGGGCCAGGCGCCGGATCCGACTCAGGGACATCCGATCGTACGCCCCGAAGTGGCACGCCACTCGATCGATATGCTGTCCATGCTGGAGGAAAAGACCAAAGGCAACCTGTCCGATGAGGAAGCCCAGATGCTGGACAGTTTGCTGCATCAGTTGCGAATGCTGTACGTACAGGTGTATCGGCAACCTGCCGAGGCGCCGGCCAGCGGGGAAAAGGAAGCCGCGGGTGGCAGCCGGGCTCCGGGGGCGGACAGTGACGCGAAGACCGGCGGCGAGGCCCCGCCTGCCGGCGAGTCCGGTTCGGCGGCCGACGAAGGGACCGAGGCCCCGCCCGCGCCGGAATCGAGTTGATCCGGGGAAACCCGCTGGAAACGGTGGAGTTGCCGAGCCACCGGAACGGGTCGGAGCCGGCCCGTCCCGGTGAATTCCGCCTTGCACCGACAGAGCCGCCAATCACTTTGGGCAAGAACGCACAGCCGGCCAGGAGACATTCCCATGGAACTGATCTGGATCGTGTTCGTCGGGATCGGGCTGTTCATGGTGGGCGCCTTGGTGTACGGCCTCCTGTACGAACACAAGCGGAGTCAAGCCTGGCAGGAACTCGCCCAACGGCCTGGCTTCCGGTTCTTGGGAAAGGACCCCCACCTGCTGGGCGAATGCGGCCATTTCCGGGTCTTCCAATCAGGCCATACTCAATCGCTGCGCAATGTGGTGGCTCTGGATGCTCCGGCGGTCCAGATTCGCATCGGTGATTTTTCGTATGTGACGGGCAGCGGCAAGAACCGTACCACGCACTACCAAACGGTTTGCGTGCTGCAGAGCGACACGTTGCAGGTCCCGCACTGCTATGTGCGTCCGGAACGCCGCTTCTGGGACGCGATCGGTTCCCGGCTGGGCATGCAGGACATCGATTTCGACGAAGATCCGGAATTCTCGGCCGCTTTCGTTCTGCAGGGCGATGACGAAGAAGCCGTGCGGCGGCGATTCGATACAAACGTCCGCGCCTGGTTCAGCGAACGGGCAGAACGCGGGGTGCACTTCGAGGCCCGGGACAACACGCTGGTCCTGTTCCACCGCAAACGGATCCGACCCGAGCAGGCGCCGGAGGAGATCGATCAGGCCTTGCAGATCATGAAACGCCTGCAAGAACCCGAGGATCGTGCCGCCCGCTGAGCCCCGCCGTCCGATGCTCACAGCATGTGGCGGGCTTTGATCTCCAAATAGCGGTTGATCAGCGGGGCCGTCAGCTCCTCCGGGAACACGTCCAACGAAAGCACGCCCCGGTGCTGCAGATCGACCAGCACTTGCTGACGCCAATTCAGGATATGGGCGGCGGCCGCGGCGCGATAGAGCGCCATTCCCCGGGGCTGGGGGTTCTGAGCCGCATCGAACAAAGCATGATCCCGCAACAGCACCCCCAGTGGCAAGTGGCGGCCGGCCAGCGAACTCAAATACCGCTCGATCTGGTCCGCGTTCACCCGGTCGATCACATGGGTCATCAGGATCACCAGGGCCCGTTTCCGGCAATGGGCCGAAAGATGGACGAAGGCCTGATCGTACCGCGATTCGACCAGTTGCGGGAAACGGTCGAAGCAGGCGTGCAGCAGTTGGTTCATCTGGGTCCGACCGCCCCGCGGTGGCACGTAACTGTGGATCCGATCGGAAAAACAAACCAGCCCGACCGCATCGCCCTGCCGCAGCGCTACGTAGCTGAGCATCAGCATGGCATTCAACGCGTGGTCCAGCAGACTCAGCCCCGCCGACTGGTTCGTCATCATCCGCCCGCAATCCAGCAGGAACAGCACCCGCTGGCTCTGGCTGGTCTGAAAATCCTTGACGGTCAACTTATGCCGGCGGGCGGTGGTGCGCCAGTCGATATGCTTGTAATGGTCATCGGGCGTGTAGTCGCGCAGGCGTTCGAAATCGTGGTCATGCCCGACCTTCCGCGTCCGCCGCACGCCCATCAGACTCAAACGGTTCGTCCGTGCCAGCAGGGCATATTCGCCCACCTGCCGGACATCCGGATACACATGCAGTTTCGATTCGCAAGGATACGTCAGGTAACGCTGCCACAAACCCAGCAGGCTGCGAACCCGCAGGTAGATGGTTTCCAGCCGGAACGAACCGCGCCGCTGGGCGCGCAGATCGTAATGCAGCGTCGTGCGGCTGCGGGGCGGCAGACACCGCACCAGCTCGGAAGGCTCCGCCACCAACTCCCGCGGCAGATCATCGCGAATCCCCACCAGCCAACTCCGCCCCGTGCGGTTGCTGATCGTCAAAGCGACCGGATGCCGCTGTTGCACCGAAACGATCCGTTGCGTGGCCCGTTCGGCAGCCAACAACCGCTGCCCGGGCAACGATAACAGATCCCCGACCGCGACGATCACCAGCGTCAGGTCCACGACGACCACCATCAGGAACCATTCGGGAACGACCAATAAGACGAGTGAGAGCAGGCAGGGAGCCAGCATCAGGATCACCAGCGGCAGGTGGGGATAGGTCTGGCGGGTGTAGGCCAGGATCACCAACGGCAGGAGCAGCACGACCAACAGCATCCAAGGCAGCCCGGGCAGCCGGACGGCGCTGTCGACGATCCACGAATAGGCCTCACCCATCGCCCGCTCCCTTCACAGTCGAGGCACCTCGACCGTCCGAATCAATTCGCGGAGCAAATCATCCACTTGGCGACCTTCGACCTCCGCCTCCGCTGTCAGCATCACCCGGTGGCGCAGGGCGGGCAGCGCCAGGTGGACCACGTCGTCGGGCACCGCATAGTCCCGTCCTGCGAAAGCCGCCAAGGTCCGCGCGGCTTGCATCAGCGCGATCCCGGCCCGCGGCGAGGCCCCCAAATGAAACGACGGCCAACGCCGCGTCAAACGCACAATCCGATTGATGTAGTCGATCAGCCGCGGATCCACCTGGACATCGCTGTTGATCCGCGTGATTTGTACGATCTCCTCGGGAGACGTCACCGCCTCGACCTCCGTCGCCAGCCGCTCGTTCACATCGATCTGCAGGCTGTGCATCGCCAGGATCCGCGCCTCGTCCTCCTCCCCCGGATAATCCGCCACCAATTTGAACATGAACCGGTCCAATTGGGCTTCCGGCAAATTATACGTGCCTTCCGATTCGATCGGGTTCTGGGTCGCCAGCACCAGGAACGGGCGAGCCAACGGGTGGCTCTGACCGTCCACCGTCACCCGCCACTCTTGCATGATCTCCAGCAAAGCCGCATGCGTTTTGGCCGGCGAACGGTTGATCTCATCGGCTAACAGCAACTGGGTGAACACCGGACCGGGGCGAAAGCGAAACTCCTGATTCTTCATGTCGAAGATCGGAGCCCCCGTGATATCCGAGGGCATCAGATCCGCCGTGAACTGGATGCGACCGAATCGGCAACCCAAAACCCGCCCCAAGGTCCGCACAAACAACGTCTTTCCCAAGCCGGGAACGCTCTCGATCAGCACATGCCCGTTGGAAAACAAGGCGACCAGCGAGCCCAGTACCAGCTCGGACTGTCCCACAAAAATCTTGCCGATCTCTTCGCTGATCCGTTCAAACACCGTTTGAGTTGGCGTCGGCTGGTCAACCTCCGGACGGATATCGGCTGGCAACGGCGAATCATACATGGACATCTTTCCTTAGCAGTTTGTCTATTTTTACACTGCCGGAACGGTTTTGACGAGACGTTGGGACGTCGGTCATTGCTTTGGGGGGAATGTCTTCCGAAAATGGGTGGGGGCGCTGCCGAGGGCCGGGACGTTGCGGGTTGCCTTGTCAGGGGCAAGCGAATAGACTAGTATCCCATACAAGGTGAATGTGACCCACATTCCTGCGACAATCCCTCCGAAACTCCCACCCCAACGAATCCCCCGATGGACGTAAAATTAGTCCTGGTCGGCGGCGAAGCAAACCCCGCGGAGATCCGATTGCGATTGCCGGCCGTTCTCGGCCGGGGTCGTCAAGCATCGGTCGTCCTGCCGCACCCGCTGGTCAGTCGCAACCACTGCGAGATTGTGGAATATGACGGTTATTTGATCGTCAAAGACCTGGGATCGCTGAACGGCACCTTCGTAAATCAGCGACGGGTGGAGCAAGCGGTATTGCCGCCGGGCGGTCTGTTGACCTTGGGGCCCCTTTCGTTTCGAGCCGTCTATTCGAACTGGTCGGCCGATGCGGCGGCGAATTCGCCGTTCAGTGAAACCGCGTCGGTGCAGGCAGAGGACTTATCCTCCGCCGAGACCCCCAAAAATGACACGTCGAACCACTCTTCTTCCAGAACTCCTGCTGCCAGTGCCTCCGATCAGTCCACCGAATCCGAGTCTGAATCTGAATCCGAGTCCCATCCCCCCAGTCGAGGTCCTCGTCTTCACTCGGAGAGATAGCAGCGCAACGATCGCGGCTTCAGGATCAATCGCCCGGATTTTGGCGCATACGGCCCCTTGAGGCTGGGGAAAATGTCATGGGGCGCCTTGGCCGCGGTGTCGACGAACAAACGCCAGCGATCATTTCCGGCGATCGGGGGGAAAGTGAAGGGACGGGTGTCCGGGGTCGCATTCAGCACCAGCATCAAGTCCCCCCCGGCGGCGGACAAGGTTTCGTCGTCCGGCAGTCGCGTCCAGAGGCAGATCAGCAGCAGGTCGTTGCTTTCCCAGTTGGCGGGCTGGCCCGCCGAATCGAACCAAGCAACTTCCGGCCGCCCCCCGTTGCCATGGTGATCTCCGCGAGGAAAGCTGCGGCGACGGATCGTGGGTTGTTGCCGCCGAAAACGGATCAGCCCTTGGCAGAAGCGGACCAGTTCCCGGTGTTCGCGGACCAGATTCCAATCGAACCACGAGATCGCGTTATCCTGGCAGTAAGCGTTATTGTTCCCCTGTTGCGTCCGGCGGCATTCGTCGCCCGCCACCACCATCGGCACCCCTTGGCTCAGCAGCAGCGTGGCCCAAAAGTTCTTGATTTGCCGCAAACGGATCTCTTCGATCGCTTCGCGTGCCGCCGGGTCCAGCGGAGCGCCGCGCACCGGCCCTTCCCAACCATAGTTCTCGCTGTAGTTGTGGTTGTCCCCATCCCGATTCCCCTCGCCATTCGCCTCGTTGTGCTTCTCGCGATAGCTGACCAGATCGTTCAAGGGAAACCCATCGTGCGCGGTGACCAGGTTGATACTGGCCCGGGGTCCGCGACCGCTGTGCTCGTACAGGTCGCTGGAACCTGCCAAACGGGTGGCCATTGGTCCCAGCATATGGGCGTCGCCTCGCCAGAATCGACGGACATCGTCCCGGTAACGCCCGTTCCACTCGGCCCAGCGAACCCCCCAAAATGACCCGACCTGATAGGCGCCGGCGGCGTCCCAAGCTTCCGCAATCAGTTTCACAGGAGCCAGAATCGGGTCTTCCACGATCTCCTCGATCAGCGGCGCACTGGGATCCAGGTGACCGTCGCGGCCCCGGCAGAGGATCGACGCCAGATCAAAACGGAATCCATCGACGTGGTACGTCAACACCCAGTGTCGCAGGCAATCGATAATCATCCGGCGGACGACCGGATGGTTACAATTAACCGTATTCCCGCATCCCGAGAAATTGTGGTATTTGCGGCCTCCGTCCGCCAACAGGTAGTAGACCGGATTTTCCAAGCCTTTGAGGCTGAGTATGGGGCCCAACTCGTTGCCTTCGCACGTGTGATTGAAGACCACGTCCAGGATCACTTCGATCCCTGCCTGGTGCAACGCCTGGACCATCTGTTTGAATTCCCGGACCTGGGCCCCCGGTTCGCCGCTGGCGGCGTATCCTCGGTGGGGTGCAAAGAAGGCCAGAGGATCATACCCCCAGTAGTTCGGACGCCCCGATGAAACTCCCTCGGGTGATAAGATCGGAAACTCGTGGACAGGCATCAGTTCGACTGCCGTAACCCCCAGACTGTTGAGGTACGGAATCTTTTCGATTAACCCCAGATAGGTGCCCGGATGCTTCACTTCGCTGCTCGGGCTGCGCGTGAACCCCCCGACATGCAGTTCGTAGATCACCAGTTCCGTGAAATCATATCCCAGTCGGCGATCGTTCGACCAATCGAAATCGTCGCCGACAACGATACATTTGGGGGGGCGAATTACGCCATCGTCCGAGGGTAAAAAATCGCCGACCAACGCTTGGGCATAGGGATCGATCAACCGGCGACCGCTGTCGAACCACAACCCGCGGTTGGGATCGAAGGGTCCATCGACTTGCAAATGGTAGAGTTGCCCGTGCCCGATTCCTTGGACGAAGATTCGCCACAGGTCGCCAAACCGATCGTGTCGCGGCTTCAAATGGATTATTTCGGATGGATCTCTATCCCCCTGATCATCGTACAGCAGCAGCCGCATGCCGGTGGCCGAGCGGCTGTAAACCGAGAATTCGACTCCCTTCTCGGTAGCGACAGCTCCGCAGGTCGACACCGGCCTGAACTGGCTTCTTACCCGGGGATACCGCATCAGCATGGGCAAACCTTTACTTTTCGCGACCGATTTTGCTTTCCCTGTCTTTCCCGGCTGAATCCTACCTTCCGGTCCAGGTCGTGGCGATCCGGAGCTTCCGGGCCTCGCAAAAACGTCGCCCGACGGAACGGAACGACGCCGACAAGCGGAACGATCCGCTCAAACAGATCTTTCGGGGAAGCGGTACGGTCCGGACCACTTTTTTCTATCAGGCTTCGCTGATTCCATACTTTCGAGTGAGCTGCTGTTTCCCAAAAAGTAACCAACTGGCATTCCGGCAGCAAATCGGTTATCTTAAGGACTCCAAGGCCTCTTCGAGAGGATGGCCTGTTTTTATTGGTTCGGGAAAGGGTGGCGGGATCCCATGGCACGCAAAATCGTCAATCGGAAAGAGTTGCGGGAGGAAGTCGAGGCCGCGGAACGGGCCGGACTGACCGACAAGAAGACGAAGGCAACGAAGTCGAAAACGGTCAAGGCGGCCAAGACGCCGACCAAGCGAAAGAGCCGGGCCAAGGTTGTGGTCGAAGCGCGGCGGAAGCTGTGTTGGATGGTGTGCAACCAATCGGGCAAGCCGGTCGCCACGTTTGAGTTCCACCAGCGGGAGGACGCGGAGAAAAAGGCGTTGGCGTTGAGTCAATCCGGAAAATCGCCGCATTACATCGAGCGAAAACGAGTGCCGATCGAGGAAGCTTAGCCGCGGCCTGATGTTTTTACCCTGGCCGAATGACGACTGCCGTCTGGATCAGCAACGGATGAGGTACCCCATGAGAACGCGGGCGTTCTGCGGCCGTTTCGGCCGGTTGGTGTGTATGGCGGTGATTGCGGGGGGTTGCGGGCCGTCGCCCGAAGTCCCGCCCGCGGCGGAGCCGGCAGCGGAGGTTGCGGCTCCGGCTGGTGATTTCGAGTCGCTGATCGGCACGTATATGCCGCCGCTTGAAGGGGGAAGACTCGAAATCGCTGCCCCGGAAGGTTGGGGATGGGCACGCCCCGGCTCGGGTTATCTGGTGGGCTTCACCCCGGGCAAAGCCTCGTTGAACGACCTGCCGCGCATCCTGATTTCCACGGACGACGTGCCACCCTATCCCGGTATCGAGCACGTAGACGCCTCGAACGTCGAAGAACTGGTCCAACAAGTGGACTTGGCTGTCGGGGGGGACGCGTTGGAATCCCCGCCGCAAGCCCTCCAGTTGGGTGATAACCATTGGGTGGAGTATGTCAGCCTCCGCCGCAGCCGAGACGTCCTGGTGAACCAGATGGTCCTGGAAACGGTGGCCCACGGACGCTGGTATGCGATCCGTCTGGAGGTTTCGCAGCGTCAATTCAGCTCGCATCGGCCGCATGCGCATGCCGTGGCCGCCAGTTGCCGGTTTTCTTCCGAGGCGGACCTGGCGGTGGGGGAAGAGGATTTCCCGGAGAATGACGATTCATGACGTTCCCCCGAGTGGGCTGTTGGTCCACTAGACTATCCGGGCCGCGGGGCATAAACTGGTCCCGTGAGGATTGAGTTGAACGGCGCGGAGTCCTGGCATGCACGATTGGGCGATGAGCAGCGGAGATGAGAAAGCATTTGAGCAAGTTCTGGGCTACCTCAACTTCTCTTCCGGCGCCCCGGACCCCCGCTTTCTGTCCTCGCTTGACCGTATTTTTGAACTAGCCACCCCGGTCGCCTCGGAACCCGTTTGGCGGTCGGTGTTGGAAGGTCTCGAGCAACGATTGGCGCAGCTATCGCAGCAAGCCCCTGCCTTTCGTGATGCTTCCCAGGCCACGGCCGTCCTGCGCTTGGTCCGGGAGGTCGTTCTTCCGGGCTACTTGAAGTTCCATCAGGATCTCCTGTTCCACCAGACGGACGCTGCCTTGTTCAACTCCCTGTTTGTGGGGCGGGTGTGTGAAGCGGTCTTGAGGCAGGGCGGCCCCTGGGACGACACGTCGCGGATCAAGTCGGGTGCGATTCAGGCCTTGAACGATTATTTGGGGCATCGTCCCGTCGCGACCTTGGAGAGTCAGCGGATCGAGCCGTATCCGCACGAGTGGGTGCGTCCCGTACCGCTATGGATTCGCGGTGCGGGCGTGGCTTGCGGACCCTATCGCGAGGTCATGGAAAAGGCGCTGAGGCTGCTGGAGGAGACGGACGAGGAGATACTTCAAGCGGCCTACTACGACCGGGAAGAGCTGGAAGAGATCGCCTTGGATCCTCGAGCCTACGATTTCGATCACCCGGCCAACAAGCGTCCCAACTATCATTTCGGCCAACTTGACCCGCATCAGATCAACAATCGGGGCTACTATACCCGCTACGTGGTACGTCAGATCACGCTGGATGCCCTGATGTCTCGGCTGTCCACCGAGCCGCGGATTCCCGGCGAGCAATTGGTATGGGAAGCGGCGGCCGTGCTGGCCGGCACGATCATCATGTCGACGGGGATCAGCGGTACGGGCCCGGACTGTCACGATTCGTCGGTCAGTTTGGCCACGCTCCTGCCCCGGATCGCCGCTTATCGGGACGCATTTTACGAGCGGTTATTGGCTCGGATTGGCGGCGCGCATGGGCGCCGATTGTCTCAGGAGGCGCAGCACCGTCACCAGCCGTTTGGCGGGGCGCGCCAGCACTTGAACGCTGCGTTGGCCCACTGGCGCGCGGCCCAATTGGAACATGTGCATCTGGCGGCGATTTTTGCTCGCATGGGGTTTCCCGAAGCGGCGGCGGCTCGAGCCGATGTGGTGCCCGCCGCCTCGGCACGCATGCTGTGCCAGATCGACTGCCGCCTGACCGAAGGCGGATTGGCGGTTCAGCAGGGCGATTTGGAACGCGCCGCACGGCTGTTGGAAGAGATTATGGACTGGCTCCATCGGGGAATCGGCTGCGGGGCGATCGTCGATCCCTGGAATATCCTGGGGTTCGACGGCAACTTCAGTCTCTTCCCTGCGATGGAGAACAGTGTCCGCGACCACCGGGTGGATGAACTGGTGGTGTTGATGGAGCAGATATTTGCTTTTTATTCGCGTGTTTGGAGCGACGCCGCGGCCCGCGACGAGGGCACGTTTTGCGAGCAGATCGCCCAGCGTTTTCGGGAAACGGCCCGCTGGTGGCGGAAATATGCCGCCCACGAGGTTTCCAGCGTCGAGGCCATCGATGTCGACGAGGCCTACCATTCGGCGGAGCGGGTCGCCCATGCCTTGCGGCTGTGGCATCAGGGAGGCGCCGCGGCGGAGGATATCGGTTTTTGGGCGCCGCATGCCACCGTCTTCGATTCGCCCAAAGCGTACGGGCTGGTGGTCGCCAACCTGCTGGAACGTCGCGACTTCGTGGCTTCGATGGCCCTGCTGATGCACTGGCTGGATCAGGCGGAAGCGATCGGTCTGGAGAAGGGAGACACCTCGTTTTTCGATTTGGCCGAGCACTGGATTGTCGAACTTCAGCGCGAGTGGGAGACTTCGCCCGCCCCCGCTCGCCCGCCCGCTTGGAATCTGGCCTGCAAATTCCTGGATCGTCTGGAGGCCAATGCCGCCCTGTATTGGGAGGTGCCATCGTGGGAGCTGGACGCCGCCAATCTGTTGGATACGGACGATTCGTACCCCCTGTTGGACGAGGACGATCCGTTGCGTGCGTTCGAGGAAGACGAGGAGGACGAGGAGCAGGGGCTGTTCAGTGCGGCGTATGAAGACGTGGTGTACCGTGACAGCACCGACGACGGCCTGGAAAGCGAACTGATGGACGAGGGCCGTCCCACGGATGACGAATTATTGGGGGAATCCAAGCGGTTGGGCGAGCGTTTGGCATTTCTCAGCTTGATCGCCCGGTTATGGCAATGGGCCATCACGTTGCCGCCGCCCCCATCGGACGGTACGGGCCCGCCGCGTGCGGAGGTTCTGCGGCATTGGATCCGCCGCGGTCTGGAGAATCGCCGCGAACTGCAGCGGCTGTTGGATCAGGTCTCGGCCCTGCGACTGCCGGCGCCCCGCGGCGACCACGATTCGATGGTGGAATACGATCGAGTCCGGCTGATCAAGGAAACGATCCTGGAGAATGTGATTGCGACCAGCGTGGACATGCTGGACGCCTGCCGGATTCTGGCCGCCCTGCTTTCCGACCACACCCGGCAACTGGACCCGGTCCTGGAGCAGGATCTGGCCGAGGAAGAGCGGCGTTCGCTGCCCGTATTGAGTGCGATCCTGCGCGGCCGGCCCGAACAGGTAAATC
>SLEY01000356.1 GCA_007124535.1 Planctomycetaceae bacterium | reverse complement strand
TCGTTCCGCAGGCGGCGCTGCGCCCCCCGTGTCAGCCCCCGAATCGGTGGTTTCGGCGGGAAAGCCCCGTTGCGGAAGGGAGCCGTCCCCCGAACGAACCCGAATGCGTGCCACATTTTGAGCCTCCGCGGGGATCACGCCCGCCAACTCCTGACCGTTCTGCAGCAGAATCAGTCGTTCCGGCGATAATTGCACGATGAATTCCATCTGGCCGTCGTCCAGCGGCTGCCAACCGTAACGCACCCCGGCCTGGGACAGTTCGGTCGCCGTCACTCTCGGGACTTGAGGCGGGGGCGGCGATCCGCTACGAGGCAACACATCCGTTCCCACCCGCAACCGGAAACGGCGGAGGTTGCGCATGTCGGGATCGATGTTGCTGATCACGTCCCGGCCGTCGCGCAACGCGATCAACGTCACGGGCTCGATTTGGACGATGTATTCCAGCTGGCCATCGGCCGCGGGCTGCCAGCCATAGTCCACGCCGAGCACGGTCGTGGCCAATAGCAGTGCGATTGCGCTCATCGTCCGAACTCCTGAGGGAACGTTTGCGGTCCCTATGGTAACCTTTTTGGTGCCTGTCCGTAAATAGAGATTATTCGGCCCCCCCGCTCCCGCCTTCTCTGGTCCCCCAACGCCAAGCTCCCTACAATGCCAACGATTCGGCGACGTCGCCAATTCACTCGTTGGAAATGAACGTGCTAGCACAAGGAAATCCATAGCATGGGCTTCAAGAGAATGGCTCTGATTGGGGTGTTGGTTCTGCTGGCTTCCGGGGCCATCGTGCCGGGGAAGACCGTGGGAGCTTCGCAAGGCCAAGCGTACCCCGCCACACCGTTTGGCGTCGGGACGTTCACGATCCCCATCCCGCCCCAGGACGCGGCTGCGGCGCCGGCCAGGGTGCCTGTGCTGGTCGAAGCGCGCGGAGGGCGGATGTTCTACCCGGCAGTCAACCGCTCGGCCGTGCGCCAGCTGTTGGGCGAGATCTTGGGCGTTCCGGCACTGGCCGGGCCCGGGTCCCTGACCGTGTTCTTCCTGTTCACAGGCGACGAGCCGCTGGAAGTGACCGTCCATACCCCGTCGGCGCAGCGGGTGCAGGTGACTCCCAGCGTACCGCGGAATCCACGCGTGCAGCAACGGCTGATGCGCCGCTGGTGGCGCGCGTTTCAAGAACAGGCGGATCGGCAGATGCAGCAGGGCGATTACCCGCCGCTGGTCGAAACCTATTTGACGGCCATGCTGTCGCGGCGGCTGCGATTGGAACTGCCCTCCCCGAGTAATCCCGTGCCGGCGGACGAACCAGGACGAACCCTGCATCTGCTGGCCGGTACCGAACGGCTCCGGCTGGATACCCTGCGGGAGAGTAATCGGGCGGAGCGAATCGAAGACCCGCGGCCGAGACATCCGCTGCCGCCTGCCGTTCGCTGGAATCCGCCACCGGCCGTGACCGTCGATCCGGAAATCGAGATCGAACCCATCGCACGAAGGGTTCCCGAGGAGTGCTTTTATATCCGGTTCGGCGAGTTCCGCAACTACCTGTGGCTGGAGCGTCTTCAGCAAGATTACGGAGGAGACATCACGCGGATGATCACCCTCCGCGGGTACGATGCCCAAGTGAACCAGCGCACCCAGCAGCAACTGGCACTCCGCTCCTCGGCCTTGGCGGAAGTTTTTGGTCCGGCCCTGGTCAAGGATGTGGCTCTGATCGGCCGAGACCTTTTCCTGCGCGAAGGCCCCGCTGTGGGGTTGCTGTTTCATGCCCGTGATCCGCTCTTGGGCCAGGACCTCCTTCGCCAACGGGCGACCGCACTGCGGGAGCAGCAGGCGGCGGGAGCGACCGAGGAATCGGTGGAAATCGAGGGCCGCGAGGTATCCTTTCTCTCGACCCCCGACAATCGGTTGCGATCCTTTTACGCAGTGGATGGGGACTTTCACTTGGTGACGACCAGCCGGGCGATGGTCGCGCGGTTCTTGCAGGTCGGCAGCGGACCGGGAAATCGGTCATTGGGGGAGAGCGTTGAATTCCAACATGCCCGCAGTCTGATGCCGATCTCGCGGGAGGACACGATTTTCGTGTATTTCAGCGCGCCGTTCTTCCAGGGTTTGGTCAGTCCGCAGTATCAGGTGGAATCGCAACGGAGATTGCGAGCGGCGAGCGATCTGGATTCGCTCCGTTTAGCTCACTGGGCCGCCCGGCATGAGGGCGGGTCGGCGGCCAGCATCGAGGATCTGATCCGCGGCGACTTTTTGCCCGCCGACTTCGGGCGCCGCCCCGATGGCAGCCAACCCGTCGAACGCAACGGTGAATGGGGCGATTCCTTGCGAGGAACTCAGGGGACCTTCACGCCCGTGCCCGATGTGGAGATTACGCAAATCACGGATGCCGAGGCGAGGCGCTGGACAGAGCAGGCGGCTTTCTATGAAGAATCCTGGCAACGCCTGGACCCCTTGATGGTCGGAATCCGGCGGTTCGCCTTGGAAGGCCAGGACCAGGAACGCGTGGTGATCGATGCCCACATTTCGCCCTTCGGCGAAGAGAAATACGGGTGGATCACTTCGATGGCGGGCCCGGCGACCACCGCGCAGGTCCAACCCGCCCCCGGAGATGTGATCACGGCCCAGGCCGTGGTCAGCGGGGGACGCTGGATGCCGTTCATCCCCACGCACCACCTTTTCCTGGGAATCCAGGATCACGAACCGTTGGCATCCCGGCCGCGGGACGGATTGTTCGGAGCCCTGGCGCTGGTGGCGACAACCCCGGGCTATCTGGGGTCCTGGCCCCGATCCGGCTTCCTGGACCGGCTGCCGCTGGGTTTGGGAGGCGGCCCGCCGGATGCCCGGGGCTACTCACGCTTGCCCCTGGGGATCTATCGGCGGCAGTGGGAGGACTTCTCCGCGTTGGCCTTCGATTGGCGCCTGTTGGAGCAGGTGACCCCTGGACTGGGAGTCGAAGAAGCGGAGGACCAGGCCCAGCTACGGGTCGATGTCGGGGACCTCTCGCAAGCCGCCTTGCGCCGCTGGGTGAATCTGGTCACCTTCGAGCGGGCCGAGCAGGCGTCGCGGGGCAATACGCATTTGCTGCATGCCATGTCCCAGCAATTGGGGGTTCCGCTTGAGGAAGCGCGGGAAGCCGCCGAGCAACTCTTGAATGCCCAATTGATCTGCTCGCTGGGTGGCGAGTACCGTTTGGACGAGCGCGGGCACTGGGTTTCCGATGCCTGGCCGACGGTCCGGGCCGCACGCCCCCCGGCCGAGTATCAGGCGCCTTTGCTGGAATGGTTTCGCGGTTTGAATCTGCAGGCCACCATGTACCCGGATCGCGTGATCCTGCTGGCCGACCTGGATTTGCAGCGGAAGCCGGCGGAACGCGCCCGTCCCCTGCCGTTGTTCGATTTGTTCCGCGGGCGGGGGCGGACGGAACCGGAATCAGAACAAGACGAAGAAGATACCACGGATTAAGCCGGAGTGGGGCGGACCCGTCCCGCCCGAGCCGGATTCACCGCATCCTCCAGGCGATTTGCGATGCCGAAAGTCACCATCCGCACCTATGCCCAATTGCGAGAATACACGCGGGGCCAACCCCGCGTCGACGTCGATCTGCCCCAGCCTCGGCCGCTGGGATACCTGCTGGAGCAACTGGGGATCCCGGGCGAAAAAACCCGGATCGTCTTCGTCAACAACCGCGCGGCCAACCGGGAACACCTGGTACAGCCCGGTGACACCGTCGATGTGTTTTCCGCGATCGGCGGCGGGTAACCCCGCGAGTACGGCTGTACCCGGTACGGGAAAAAATCGGCATTGACACGGCTTGCCCAAAACGTGTAGAACTTACCCACGAATCATTCCAAAAAGAATGTTACAAGCGAACGGAATGGATTTCCACACGCTTCGATTGGAAGCGGGTCAAGGACGACTGGAGCTTGGGACCACTTGGCGCGGTAGGCCATGGTGCAAGTGAGCACGCACCCTGCTGGCCGCGTGACACAACGTTTTCCAACTCAAGGCAGAACGGGCACGCCGATGGTTCGCGGAGGAGCCGATCGATCGGGACGTTGCCACGGAAAGGGAGATCCAACATGCTTGTTCTATCTCGCGGTCAGCAAGAGAAGATCGTGTTTCCGCGATTGGCGGTCAGCATCGAGGTATTGCAGATTGCCCGCAACCGAGTCCGTTTGGGGGTGAAGGCGCCCAAGGACATCTCCGTATTGCGGGAGGAGCTGATACCGGAAGGGATGTCGGAGGATGGGGACGGCCTGGCCGCGCCGCGTGCCAAGTTATCGCATGATTTGCGCAACCGGCTGCACACCGCCCACCTGGCTTTGCGTCTTGCCCAGCGGCTGTTGAGCCTGGATCAGCAGGAAGAGGCGGAGTCCACGCTGGAACGGGCGTTGCAGGAGTTTTCGGCGGTCGAGCAGCGTTTGAATGAGGAGTTTCCTCGAGGAAATCCGCAGCGGCGTGCGCTGGTGGTGGACGACAATGCCAACGAGGGCCAGTTGCTGGCCGCCTATCTGCGGGCCTGTGGTTACCAAGTGGAGACGGCGGCGGACGGTTGCGACGCGATGCGCAAATTGGAAGCTTCGGCCGGTCTGGACGTGCTGCTGCTGGACATGGCCATGCCCCGCTGTGACGGCCCGTCGATGCTTCGCAACATGCGTGGCGACGCCCGTTTCGACGGCTTGACGATCTTTGCCGTCACCGGCAGTGCCCCGGAGCGGTTCACGTCCCAGCGGTCCTGCAGCCGGGTCAATCGTTGGTTCCAGAAGCCGGTCGATGCCGAGACCCTGGTGCGGGAGATGAACCGGGTGCTGCAGCCGTCCGCGGCGGGGGTCAACTGACCTCGGCCGACATGGCTCGCATCAAATCCTCCGGGTCCACGGGTTTGACCAGATGTTCGTCGAAACCGGCTTCGCGTACGGCTCGGCGATCCTCGCTTCGGCCGTACCCGGTCAGGGCGATCAAGCGCACGTGGCGGCAGCGCTGATCCGCCCGGGCGTGGCGTGCCACCTCGTATCCGGTAATCCCGGGCAGGCGCAGGTCGACCAGGGCCACGTCCGGCTGATGTTCCGCCAGGGCCTGCAACCCGGCCGTGCCGTCGGCGGCGGTGAAGACCTGGTGACCGTCCAACTCCATCAACTGGCGGAGCATCTCGCGATTGTCCCGGTCGTCTTCGATGATCAGCACCCGCCGCCCAACCCGGGACGGCGGGGACGGCATGGGGCGCTGGCAAGCGGGGCGACGGTCGGTTAGCGGCAGTCGCACCACAAACTCGCTACCCTGCCCCGGTCCCTCGCTGAACGCCTCCACGCTGCCCTTGTGCAGCCGAACCAACTGCTGGACCAGGGTCAGGCCCACCCCCATGCCGCTTTCGTCATGCTGGGCCGGATCGTCCCTCTGGAAGAACAGGTCGAAGATCCGCCCCAGTGACTCGGCCGGAATCCCCCGCCCGTTGTCGCAGACCCGCAGGATCGCTCGCTTCCCCTCCGTCTCCAACCGCAGCGAGATCCGGCCTCCCGGCGGCGTGTACTTGACGGCGTTCGACAGCAGATTCACCTGGATCTGCAGCAAACGCGAACAGTCGCCTCGGACATAGACCGGCTGGTTGGGAACCAGCACTCGCAAATCGAAACGCCCGGCCTCCAGTCGTGGCCGCAGGCTTTCGACCGCGTCTTCGACCAGCCGAGTCAGATCGCACGTCCCCAAACGGAGCTGGATCTTTCCTTGCGTAATTCGCGAGACGTCCAGCAAGTCGTCCAGTAGCCGCGTCATCTGACCGCACTGCCGCTGGATCACGCGGCAGGACTGCTCCAAAACCTCCGGATGGTCCACCAACGCTTTGTCGAGCAAACGGCTGGCATTCATCACGGCAGCCAAGGGATTTCGCAACTCATGAGACAGGAGGGCCAGGAAATGATCCCGGCGACGAACCGCCTCGCGGGCATCCCGCTCGGCATCCTTCAACCGTTGGATGCTCTTGGCAATCGAGGCAATCGCTACCGGCTGGCCACCCTCTTCGGTCAGCAGCGACAACGTCAGCAGCACGGGCAACCGCTCGCCGCCTTTGGTCTGACGTACGGTTTCGATGTTGCGGACATGCTCCTGATGGCGGCAGCGCTCGCGCAAGCGGCGGGAGGCGGCCCGGTGCGAGGGGGGCACCAGCCGATCCACTTTCTTGCCCAGCAACTCCGCGCGGCTCCAACCGTAAATGCGCTCGGCTTCGATATTGACGTCGATGATGCGGCGGTTGAGGTCCTCGATGATGATCGGGTCCGCCCCGTCCATGAACACCTTGGACATCCGCTCCAATTGCCCCTCGGTCTGTTTCAGAGTCGAAACATCCACAATCGTAATCACCACCCCCCCGGACTGGCCTTTTCCCACGTAGGGCAGCACTCGCAACAAAAACCAAACCCCCTGCTGATCGCGGACCTCGCGCTGGCACGTCTCCTGCGTTTCCAGCACCGTCCGGATGTCCTCCATCAGGCCGTCGTAGGCGATGCTGTGCGCAAACGTGGAAATCCGGCGCCCCACATCCTGAGGGAGCAGGTCGAAGAATCGGCCGATGTTGGGCGTGAATTTGCGGATGCACAACTCGCGGTCCAAAAACATCACGCCGATCTCCGTGCTCTGCAACAGACTGTCCATGTCGCTGGTCATCTGCTCCAATTCGGCGATCTTCCGCTGGTATTCCGCGTTGACCGTGTATAACTCCTCGTTCACCGAATGCAGTTCCTCGTTGGTGCTCTGCAATTCCTCGTTCGATGCGACCAGTTCCTCGTTCGTCGCCTGGAGTTCTTCGTTCGACGTCTCCAACTCCTCGATCGTGGCCTGCAGATTCTCCTTGGTATAACGCAATTCGGATTCCAGCGATTCCAAATGCGCCTGCGAGGCCTCGCTCATGTCCATCTCGTCCAGACTCGGCCCGGAAACCCCCTTGGCCTCCATCGACTCGAACATGACCAGACTGTATTGCAGGCCCGTGCTATCATCCACCAACGGTTCCACCGTGATGTTCAGCTGCTCGTCCAAATTCCCCAGATTCACCTGCACGCCCTTGTACACCACTGCCTGGCGGCGCGAACCGGCACGCTGCAAAGCGCCCGCCAGTGGCGTCCGCAGCTCCTCATGCAACAAGTCCAGCACAGCGACACTGTGCCGGCCGTCGCGGATCACCAGATAACGGCCCGCATGCCCGAAACTGTGCACCAATTCCAGCTGTTCATTCACCAGTAAACTGGGTGGCATGTGTCTTTTCAGGAGCGTATCGTATACCCCCGTCAGGCTACCTCCCTTGCTCCGGGGTGGTTCCGGCGAGGATCGGGCCCCGGTCATCCCTGACGCAACGAAACCCGACGAAAGTGGGAACCGCATGTCAGCTGGCAAACCGACGTCCCGACGCTTGCGATAAAGTTTCCATTGGCTGTCCAGCGTGTCGAATTCGGACGCCAAATCCCCCGGGCTCTCGCTGGGCCCCAGGAACAACAGACCCCGTGTTTTCAAACCGAACAGGAACAGCGACAAGACCTTCTTCTGTGCCGGAGCACTCAGATAGATCAGCAGGTTCCGGCACGTGATCAAGTCCATCTTGGTAAACGGCGCATCCTTGATCACATTATGGGGGGCGAACACGATCATCCGCCGCAGTTCGGGGATCACCTGGAACGCGTTGCCATGACGTGTGAAGTACCGTTCCAAGCGTGTGGGCGACACCTCGGATAAAGCCGCCTCGTCATAGATCCCGGCACTGGCAAACTCCAGCGACGCACGGTGCACGTCCGTGGCAAAAATCTTGATGTCCTGCTGCCGGCCCAGGGCCTCGAAATGCGTATGCAGGACCATGGCCACCGAATAAGCTTCCTCGCCCGTCGCACAACCGGCGACCCAGACCCGGATCTCCTCCTCCGGACGCTTGCGGTTCAACAGATGCGTGACCACCTCCTTTTCCAACCGCTCAAAAGCCTCACGGTCCCGCAGGAAACGGGTCACCCCGATCAGTAGATCCTTGTACAGCGCGCTCAACTCCCCCGGATCGTGACTCAATCGTTCCGCATACGTGTCCAAATCCAGGCTCTGGTTCAGTAGCAGCCGCCGCTCGATCCGCCGCGTGACCGTGGTCGATTTGTAATGCGAAAAATCGATGCCATATTGCTCACGCAACAACTGGATCACCATCTGCATGGCGTCCGGATTCGCCCCCTCACCAGCGCTTCTGGGGGTCCAGTCAATGCCGCGCGGCTGATTGACATAATTCATCAAAGCGGCCGGGATCTGCTCCGGGGCCAAGACCGCATCCACTAATCCGGTGTCGATCGCGCTGCGAGGCATGCCATCGAATTTGGCGGTGTCCGAATGCTGCGCAAGCACCAATCCTCCCGCCTCGTGAATCTCGCGAATCCCCCGCGAACCGTCACTGCCCGTGCCGGACAGCACGATTCCGACCGCCAAATCCCCCGCATCTTGGGCCAGGGAGCGAAAAAACGTATCGATCGGCAGCGACAAACCTTGGGTGGGATCCTTATCGGTCAACAGCAGTCTCCCCCCAGAAATAATCATCTCCTTTTTAGGGGGAATTAGATAGATCGAATTGGGCTCCACCTGCATCCCGTCTTCGACCCGGTGGATGGCAATTTCGGTATGCCGTCGCAACAGTTCGTCCATCAAGCTCCGGAAATCCGGCGAGAGGTGCTGGATGACGACAAAGGCCAGTCCGCTGTCGGGCCGCATGTTGTCAAAGAACTTTTCCAGCGCCTCCAAACCGCCCGCCGAAGCCCCCACACCGATGATGTGAAAGGGCGGTTCCCATTCGCGCGGTTTTCCAGACCGCGTCTCCGGCCGGGTCTGATCCATCGACTCTCCTCCTTGGGTAGGTACTTTTGTCGACATTGCCAAGCTACTGTAACCCAGTGTGCTAGAACCGGGAAGTCTCGCACCGGCTCCAAACTGCGAGCTGTTCGCGATACGCAGGGAAAAATCTTCCCGCTACCCCCGAGGAACGCCGTGAAGTACCGCGGTGCGAACGGTTTGTTTTTCGAAAATATGGGCGGAGAAATGGCTCGAAAGGTTGTTGAGGAAAGAGACGGGTTGCCGACGGCGGTCGTTCATTCCCCCGTTTTTGCGGATCACGATACGGGCGTGGGGCATCCCGAATCGTCCTTGCGTTACACGGTGGTGGTCAACGCGTTGAAGAAGACGGATTTGTTCCGCCATCTGCTCTGGCTGGCCCCACGAGC
>SLEY01000362.1 GCA_007124535.1 Planctomycetaceae bacterium | reverse complement strand
CGCCAGCTGATGGAGGGTGAACAGTTCGAGGAAGCGATTGCGATGTTCATGGCCGCCTTACGCCATGGATTCCCGCAGACCTGGATGTATGAGGGTTTGGCGTTGGCCTTGCAGGCGACGGAAGCTCCGCAGGAAGAGGTGGAGCGCGCTCTGATGTCGGTGATCGATTTCGCGACCAGCACGGACGAAATGTTGATTGTGGCGGAGTACATGTCGCATCTGGATCTGGACCACCGGGCGCTGCGGCTGTTCCAGGAAGTGGCGGCGATCGAGCCTTATCGACCGGAGCCGTATTTGCGAGGTTTGGCGGCGGCGCAACGCATGGACGATCTGCCCGGAATTCAATGGGCCTGCTTGGGCATCCTCCGCCAAGCTTGGCCTGCGGACGAACAAGAAATGGCGGATTACGCGGATCGAGTGGCCCGGGCTACCACGGAACGCTTACGCTCGGAGGGCCAAGCGGAAGCGGCCGAGCGGTTCGCGGCCCGGGTTGAACAAGCTCGAGTGCGCGATTGTATCGTCCGGATCTCCTGGACGGGCGAGGCGGATTTGGATCTGTATGTGGAAGAGCCGTCGGGGACCGTCTGTTCTGTTCACTATCCCCAGACGACCGGAGGCGGGGTCATGCTGGGGAAGAGCTTGGCGAGTTCCAGCAGTTCCGCCGCCGGCAACCGTTCGGAAGTCTACGTTTGCCCGGAAGGATTCAGTGGCCGATATCGCCTGCTGATCCGGAGAATCTGGGGCCAGCCGACCGCGAATCGAGTGACGGTCGAAGTGATCACCCACCACGGGACGGACCGCGAGCAGGTGCTGCGGCAGCAGTTGCCGCTGGGCGAAGACAACCAAGTGGCGGCTGTTTTCGAGCTGCAGGACGGGCGGCGGCAGGAAGCCTTGGATGCGGAACGGATCGCCAATGTGGCCCGAACCCAGCAGATGGTCAACCAAGCCGTGGAGCGGGCGGTGCTGGCGCAACAATTGGCCGGTTACGAAAGTTCGGACGCGGTGAGCGACTACCTGCGAGCCTCCTTACAGGCCTATCGGGACGGGCGTTTGCCACGGCGGGGGGGCGTCGGCGTGCGACCCGAAATCACCGTGCTGCCCGAGGGCACCATGCTATCGGCCTCGGCCGTAATCTCCGCCGATCGGCGGTACGCCCGCATCACGCCGCAGCCGACGTTTTCCGGGATCGGTGAGGTCACCACATTCTCCTTCATCGAGAATGGCGGGGGGATCGGAAATTAACGGTCGAAAGAAGACGTCCTCCTGACAAGGCCGGACGTCCCATTAGGCAACCCGCAGGAAATAATCTACTGGCCGCTTTTATGCGAGTTGCTAAAAGATGCCCAGTTCATCGCGGGCTTCGTCGGTCATGCGGTCCGGCGTCCAGGGCGGGTCCATCACCACCTGGACGTCCACTTGGCCCACGCCTTCTAAATCAGCGACCACCCGCTTGACCCCCGCAACCAACTGCGGCGCAGCCGGGCACATGGGGCTGGTCATCGTCATTTCGATCTTGACATCCGCCTGCTCCCCCTCGCCGGGCACCAGGCGGACCACGTAGATCAGCCCCAAGTCGACGATGTTGATGAACAACTCGGGATCGACCACCTGTTTCAAGGCTTCGCGTACGTGCTCTTCGGTTAGGGTCATCGGGGTTCCTTTCACGCATCGTTCAAGCGGACGTAGATGGCGTCGCCGTCGACTTTGACCTCATGCACCACGGTGGCTTCGGTGGCGGGCATCGTCAGCGGCGCGCCGGTTTTCAGATCGAATCGCGCCCCGTGACGGGGACAAGCGATGGCCTGGCCGCATAAGTCGCCTTCGCCCAGCGGGCCCCCATCGTGGGTGCAGACATCGTCGATGCAATAATAGCGGCCGTCCAAGTGGACCAGCACGACCACGGCGTCTTCCAGTTCAAGGGTCATCTTGCCCGGATCCGGTAGATCGCGGACCGAAGCGACTTGGATGTACTCCGACATAGCAGGCTCCCTGGCGGAATCGGAAAATCACACACCGCCGCGTCACTCGTATTCACGCACCCGCGAGGCGATTACACGGCCCAAGGCCTCGCGAACGTTGGGAAGGACAATCCGGTCGAAGATCTGTTGGAAGAAACCGCTGACAATCATTCGAACGGCCTCCTTACGGGTGAAACCCCGGCACATGGCGTAAAAGATCAACTCCTCATCCACCCGGCCGCTGGTCGAGCCGTGCGTGCAGCGGACGTCATCGGCTTCGATCTCCAATCCGGGAATCGAATCCGCTCGGGCCCGGTCGCTGAGCAGGAGATTGTCGTTCCGCTGGTAGCCGTCGGTGCGGACCGCCCCGGGATCCACTTTCACCATCCCCCGCCACACGGTCCGGGAGCGATCCTGGAGTGCGGACTTGTACAGGAAATCGCTGCGGCAGTCCGGTGCGCGGTGATGCTGTAACGTGTGGTAGGACAGATGCTGTTTGCCTTCGGTGAACAGCACGCCGTTCACTTGGCAATCGGCTCCGGGTTCGAGCAGGCTCACATGCTGGTTGACCTTGCACAGGCGGCAGCCGAGCGCCCCGATGGTCCATTGCAGGGAGGCATCGCGGTGGAGCAAGGCCCGTTGGTGGGCGAAATGCCAGACACCGTGCCCCCAGTCCTGCAGATTGATATACCGCAAACGGGCTCCGGGCGCGAGGTGCAGCTGGACGCCACCGCAGTGCAGGCCGCGATCGCCTGCCTCGCAGCTGGCCGATTCCGACATCATCGTCGCCTCGGCACCCTCTTCCAGGATGATCAGGGTTTGCCCCAGATCGACCCCACGGTCACTCATCGCCGACAGGGCCAATAACGGTTGCTCGACCACCACACCCCGCGGGACGTACAGCAGGTGACCGCCGGCCCAACAGGCGGCATGCAAGGCGGCGAAGCGATCGTACCGGGGGTCGGGGGCCTGTTGGAAATAGGGTTGCAGCAAATCGCCGTGGTTGGCGAGCAACCCGTCCAGGCTGCCGAACAGCACGCCCCGCTCTGCCCACGGCGGCTCCAGTCGCGAGCCGGAGGGCTGGCTGTTCCATGTGGTCGAGAGCCCGCCCAGTTCGACGCCCCGGCCCAATTCCGGCTCCGGCAACCGCATCTGGTCTTCCCCCAGTTCGGCGGGAAGACCGTAGGCATCCAGCTTGAACAACCGGATGTCCGTGCGAATCCATTCCTCCTGCCGCCGGTTCGGCCATTCCAGCTGCTGGAAGACCTGCCACGCGGCACTCCGTTGCTCGGTCATCCAACCCGGTTCGTTTCGGCTGTCCAGAAAGTTTCGGAATCCTCGTTCGTCAAACGCGGGCCACGTCCCCGTTGCTGTCATCGCTTCCGCCATCTTCCTTGTCCTTGCCTCCTCGGGCTCAGCCGACCGAGCCTTCCATTTGCAACTGGATCAGACGATTCATCTCCACCGCGTACTCCATGGGCAACTCCTTGACCAGGGGTTCGATGAAGCCATTGACGATCATCGTGCTGGCTTCCGACTCGCTCAGTCCGCGGCTCATCAAGTAGAACAATTGCTCCTCGCCGATCCGGGAGACACTCGCCTCATGGCCGACGGACACGTCCTGCTCGGCGATTTCGATATAGGGATAGGTGTCGCTCCGGCTGGCCGGGTCCAGGATCAAGGCATCGCACACCACGTTCGACTTGGCGTAGCGCGCGCCCTTCTCCACTTTGACCAGGCCGCGATAGCTGCTCCGCCCGCCATTCTTCGAGATCGATTTCGAGGTGATCTGCCCGCTGGTATGCGGCGCGCAATGGACCAGTTTCGCCCCCGCATCCTGATGCTGGCCGGCGCCCGCGAACGCGATCGACAGGATTTCACCACGGGCCCCCGGCTCCATCATGTAGACGGCCGGATACTTCATGGTCAGCCGGCTGCCCAGATTGCCATCCACCCATTCCATGGTCGCATCGCCATAGGCCATCGCCCGTTTGGTCACCAGATTGTAGATGTTGTTCGCCCAGTTCTGGATCGTGGTATACCGGCACCGGCCGCCCCGCTTGACGATGATTTCGACCACGGCCGAGTGCAAACTCTCCGTGGAATACATGGGCGCGGTGCACCCTTCGACATAGTGGATTTCCGCCCCCTCGTCGACCACGATCAACGTCCGCTCGAACTGGCCCATGCTCTCCGCATTGATGCGGAAATAGGCCTGCAACGGGAAATCGATCTTCACGCCCGGAGGGACATAAATGAACGAACCGCCCGACCAGACCGCCGAATTGAGAGCTGCGAATTTGTTGTCATTCGGCGGAATGACCGTCGCAAAGTGCTCGCGGACCAAGTCCGCATGCTCCCGGACCGCCGTATCGGTGTCGGTAAACAGCACCCCTTTGGCTGCCATGTCTTCCTTCAAGGAGCCGTAGACCACCTCGCTCTCGAATTGCGCTTTGACCCCTGAAAGGAATTTCCGCTCGGCTTCCGGGATTCCCAGCTTCTCGAACGTATCCTTGATTTCCTGGGGGACGTCATCCCAGGTCCGTCCCTGCCCGTCCGTCGGCTTCAAGTAGTAAAAGATATCCTGAAAATTCAGGCTCAGTTGGCCACCCCAGCGAGGCATCGGTTTGGACTCGAAAATCTGCAGCGCCTGCAGGCGGAAATCTCGCATCCAAGCCGGTTCCTCTTTCATCTCCGAGATCTGGCGAACGATCTCCTGATCGAGACCTTTGCGAGCCTTGAAGATCGCCTTGCTCTCCGTACGGAAATCGTATTTGTTGATCTCGCCGATGGCATCCTTCGGCGGCCTCGTCGCAGTTTCCGCAGGCATGGTTCCGTACTCCCTTCTCGCCCCAACCGGCGAGTCTTTCGTTCGAAATGCGTCTGGTTCACCCCGTGACAGCTTCTTTCTCCAATAACTGGCGGTTGCGAGCCTCCGCCTCCGGATACGTCCGGCGAATCCGATCGTATCCCAGGCTGTGCAGCTCATGTGCCAATTCCACGCCACCCGACTCGACAATCCGGCCACCGAGCATGACATGAGTGAACTCGGGCGGGTTGTGCTCCAGTAATTTATCGTGGTGGGTGATGATCAACAGCCCCATCTTCTCGCGTCCGATCTCCGCGATACTCTCGCTGGCCAATCGGACAGCATCCGCATCCAAACCGCTGTCGGTCTCGTCCAAAATGGCGAATTTCGGCTGGAGCATGGCCAGCTGCAGGATCTCCGCTCGCTTCATCTCGCCTCCGGAGAACCCGTCGTTGACGTACCGCCGCGCAAATTCAAAATCCATACGCAACTGGTCCATCTTGCCCCGCAATTCCTTGCGAAACTGCCGCATCGGCAACAACTCCTCGCCCTCCTTCCGCTCCGGGTGGCGCGAATTCGTCGTCGCATGGCGGAGGAAATCGGCCAATTTGACCCCGGGGATGGCCACCGGCCGCTGAAAAGCCATGAACAAGCCCGCTCGAGCCCGCCGGTCCGCACTCAGTTCGGTCAGGTCCAGGTCGTCCAACCAGATCGAGCCTGCCGTGATCTCATACTTCGGATGCCCCATAATGGCCAGTCCCAACGTGCTCTTGCCGGATCCGTTCGGACCCATCAGGGCGTGCGTCTGGCCATGTTCGATCTGCAAATTCACCCCTCGCAAGATGGGCTTGCCTTCCACTGAAACGTGCAGATCGGAAATCTTTAGCGTGTTACTCATGAATCGGCCTGGTCCCTCAATTACGATCCTCGAAACGTCCGGAGACGCGCTGCTCAGTCCGAGGCAAAACTGCAGCAGGCTGCTCCATCCAAACGGCACTGGGACAAACGGATCTTCTGCCCCAGCAATTCGGAAAACAGCATCTGTTCGACACTGCAAATCGCACGATCTTCTCCGGCCAGATCGGGGTAGGGGCATGCCGCTGTTTTTAGTATGGGGAATTTTTCGTCGTGCTGCACATCCATCGGAATCTGCCGCTCCGCAAACAACTCCGTCAATGCCTGCATCTTCTCTTCCAATGTCTGCCCTTGGATACGATCCGCGTACATCACAGCAAGACGGTCGGCCAATCGCTCCATCGTTCGCCGTCGAATCTCCGGATTTTCCAAACGTGCGATTTCCTGCCAGAGCGCCAGGGCCAAATCCTGAAAATTCGACCCCGTCTTCCGCCGGCCTTTGCCCGTCAGACGATAACGATGGCTGGGACGCCCCCGACCATAGCGCACCGCCGAGCGCGCGACATACTCCTGATCCATCAAACGGTTGAGTCGATGGCGGACAGCCGTCGAAGTGACCCCCAATTCGGACATCATCTCCGTCACCGTCATCACCTCGTGCTGACGAAGCAACTCCAGAATCGCCGCGTCCGAAGATATGGATCCCTCAGCCATCTGCCACACTCCTCATCCCATCGTAATGCATTGCCTTAGCCCTTTATAGGCATCGACGCATTTTTTGCAACCATAGGTTTAAAAAATAACTTCACTCGCGTGCGCGACCCACCCGACGGCCAGCAAGTCGAATCACCACGGATCGGGGCGGCGATTGTTTTTTTGGGTTATAATTTTACCCCTTCGAATCCGGGAACCGCGTACATCATGACTGCCACAACGGAGCCTGAAAAATCGGAACGAGATTTGCCAAACCGGCTGCATGTGGTCTTATATGAGCCTGAAATCCCCCACAACACGGGATCCATTGGCCGCACGTGTGTGGCCTTGAATGCCAAACTCTGGTTGGTGGGCCCCCTCGGGTTCCGATTGGACGAGCGACGTTTGCGTCGTGCGGGCTTGGATTACTGGCAGCACTTGCAATGGGAGCGGGTCGCCGATTGGCAGACGTTGTTGCAGCAACTGCCGCCGTTGCCGATCTGGTTCTTCTCCAAGAAAGCGCGACGGTTGTATACAACCGCCGATTTCGGACCCGCCGATGTGCTGGTCTTTGGAAGCGAAACGCAGGGGTTGCCCCCCTCTTTGCTCCAGGCGGGAGGCGAACGGTGCCTGCGGATCCCGATGCGCTCCGCAGCACGGAGTCTGAATCTGGCTTGCTCGGTAGCCATCGCAGCCTACGAATGGGCCAGGCAGAATCCACTCTAGCGCCGGAAATCACAATCGACGTTACATTTACCATCTCCGCGTGTCACGACGCCCGAGGCACTGCGACGATTTTTTCAGGTGCTCAGCGCCGTTTTTTCGGCCCGGGTGTCGGGCCGGTATTCTTCCGGAAGAATGCCTCCAGCGCGGCGTCGACCGAGTCGTCCTTTTCGGGTTGCGTGATCACGATGGCCTCGTCGGCATGCGCGGCTTCCGTATCGCGGGTTTCCGGAGGCGTATCCTGTGGTAGGGCGTCTGGAGGCGCTGGAGTGGGGGACAAGTCCGCGGGACTGGGTAGGTCTTTCAGGTCGTTGTTCAGGGCGGTTTCCCACCCGCGGCGGGTCTCTTCGCTCAAGCTGGCCGTACGTTGGATGAGGATGGCTTGATGACAGCCGGTTCCCGGCAGGGCGGCACCGACCGTCAGCAACCCGCTGGCCGAATAGTTGAACCCGACGCGGATCCGGCTGCGAGCGGGAAGCCCGGCGGGCAGGTTCGACACCACACATTTTCCGATCGGCGTGGAGTGGCTGCCGGTCGGATCCCCACCTTCGACCACCTGCACACGAACGCTGGTCTGACCATCGCGGCGGGTCACGAAATCACTGACTCCGGCGGCGGGCAGCGGGGTATTGCGCGGGATCAGCACTTGTCGGCGGCGCATCCCGGTTCCCGGCTCGAACGCCAAGACCCCCAAATCATGGGAATTGACATTGCACAGGGAGAGCCCTTGATAGTGCGGATGGTTCGGGTCATTCAGCAAGGTGGCGTAGATGGCCGCCCCGTGGGCGACCGCTTCATCGGCTGCCAGCGAGCGATCCGGGGCAAGACCCGTTTCCTGCTGGAGCATTCGCGGAACCATCGGCATGCGTGTGGCTCCGCCGACCAGCAGCAACCGGGTCAGATCGCTCCATTGGCAGCCGGCGGCTTGGAGTACTTTCATCGCGGTCAGCAACGTGCGATCCAACAGTTCTTCCGTAAGCGTCTCGAATTCCTGGCGTGAGAGCGTGAGTGACAGGCGCTGACTGTCGTGGGCGAACTGCAGGGGGACTTCATCACGTGCCGACAGCGCGTGTTTCGCTTCGACGGCCTCCAGCCGCAGACGCCCCAAGGCCCGCGCGTCGTTACGGGGGTCCAACCCGAATTGTTCTTCGAATCGAGTGGCCAAGTGGTCGACAATCCGCTGGTCCCAATCCATCCCGCCCAAATGCACGTCACCGGCGGTCGCCAACGTCTGGTAATGCCGATCCTGGATGCTCATCAGGGTCACATCAAAAGTCCCGCCGCCTAAGTCGTAGACCAGGATCAATTGCCGATCGGGGCTTTCCGCCCGGGGAGTCAGAAAACCTTCCTGGACGCCGAAGGCAATGGCCGCTGCCGTGGGCTCGTTGATAATGTCCAACACCTCCAGGCCCGCGAGCACCCCCGCATCCTGCGTGGCTCGGCGGCGCGGTTCATTGAAATGGGCGGGAACGGTGATCACCGCCCGGGCGATGGAGCCCAGTCGCAACTCGGCATCCCGCCTTAGTTTACGCAATATGCCGGCCTGGAGTACCGCGGGCGGAAGCTCGCGACCGTCCAGGCCCGGTCGGAATTGCGACCGTCCCATCTGCCGCTTGACAAACTGAGCCACTCGCTGCGGTTCAAACTCCGCCGCCTTGACCGCTTGCCGCCCCACAATCAACCCCATCTGCGGGTCCAAAAACAAGGCACTGGCGGTCAGCAGGTCTCCCTCCGCATTGGACACGGTCCACGGTCGCCCCGAACGATCTACATGTGCCAGTGCCGAAAAGGTGGTTCCCAGATCGATCCCAACCGCATTGGGTACGGATGAACTCATCGATAAACTCCCTTCCCGCTTGCCAGACCATGATTTCCCCCCGCCAGGCAGGAAGAAACGTCCTTCGCAAACCCGGGGGCGTAAACCACAAAGTCTAGCCACCACGCGACGGGTACACCACCCCACCACGTGACGAGCGGTTTCAGAAGCCGCGTCGGCCACATCTTTCGAGAACCTGTGGTTGCCAATACCCCGCTGACAGGTCAGAATGAAAGGATTGATGACACCTGGAACCTTGTTGTTTTTTGTGGTCAGGAAACGGATCATGGCGACGGAATCCCTGCTCTCTTGCGACATCCCGCAGGTTCTTCCGCCGGAATTGCGACCGAACGTCGAACATCTGGTAACCGAGGATGACACGCCGGTGGACAACATTTT
>SLEY01000694.1 GCA_007124535.1 Planctomycetaceae bacterium | reverse complement strand
CGCCGCCGTCGCGCTCGTACTGGAACCACCGCGTGCCGTCTTCATGCACGATCCTCGCCTGGTCGCGCAACTGCGCGTCGAGCTTCTCACCGGCATACACTTCCGTTCGAAGCGGCGGGCAGCCGATCGCGGCGCACACGGCGGCGAAGTGATAGTCGGGCTCGATGAAGTGCTCGCGGATTTGGACGTGCTCGATCTGGTCCAGGCTCCAGACGTTGCCGCCGATGTTCCAGCGCTCGGCGTCCCAGCGTTGAGCCCCGGGGAGGTCGCGGATGCCCTCGATGCCCGGCTTGTCCAGCCAGTCGATCATCAGCTCCAAAGTGAAACTGTTATAGGCGTTCAGCAGCAGCGCCAGCTTCTCGTTGCGGCCAAGCTCGCTCCACGGCACGTCGGCCAGCGAGGCGTGGTAGGCCAGCAAAAACGCTGCCGGCGGAACTGACCACATGGCAGGACTGGATCGCGCGGCACCCGAATACCACCCTGCTTTCCGACCAGACCGGTTGCACCCGAAACTACCAAGTCAACCCCTATGCCCGCTACTTCGCGAACCGCAACCTGATGTTCCCCGCCCGGCCGCGGAGCGATCGCCTTCCCACGAAGACCCGGGTGCTGGGCGTTGAGAGACGAGGGCACTGCCTATCTCAAACGACAGGACCGCCGGAGCAACGTGTGTGGAGTCCCTGCCGTTATCGACGGATCATGGACGTTCATCGCATGCCCTTTTGCGTTCCAGGATCGCCTGCCACATCGCTTCGGCGGTCAGGGACGCCGAGACCGGAATCCGGAGCACGCGCGCGCCTCGCTGTTGATACCAGGCGACCAGCGGGGCGGTCCGATCCCGGTAGATGCGCAGTTTCTTGGCGATGGCCGGCAGTTGATCGTCAACCCGGCCTGCCCGGTCCCCCGCAGGATCCTGACGGATCCGCTGGGCGACTGTCTCGGCCGTGCAGTCCAGGCGGATCACCGTATGAACCGCGACCAGTCGCCGGAGTGCAGCCGCTTGGCCCGTGTGTCGGGGCAGCCCATTCAAAACGATGACGGTGTCCCGGTCTGCCTGGCGCTGCGCCAGCACCGCCCGCAGTATCCGCTCGGCCAACGGGAAATCCTGGTCCTCCAGCAAGACGCCCTGTTCCAGCACGCCGCGCACGAATTCGATGTCGCCGGGCGACACGGATTCGTCCGGCAGCTCGCCGCGGACGGCGGCGCGAAGATTCTCGCCAAAGTCGAAATGCAGACATCGCCGGCCCTCCCATCCCCGTTGCTCCAGCATCTGCCCCAGCGGCGTCTTTCCCGCTCCCGTCGGGCCCAGTAACAAGAGGGCCGGGTATCTCGGATCGTTCATCGCCGGGCGTCTCTGGCAGCGGCCACACGGTCCAGCAGGCGGTCCGGAGCATGAGCGATCGCCTGCAGCACCTGGTCATTCTGCCGCACCAGGTCTGCGGGCGCCGGATCATGCTCGAACGGAGGCATCCCGAGGCTCAGCACCAACCGCTGGATACCCATGCGGTCGGCGTGCAGCAGCAACCGGTCCACCCGCTGCGGGACCGTGCCGCGGACCCCGGAAAGATTCAACACCATGAGCGTGTCCCCCGTTTCTCATCCATCCGCGTGGCATTCGAGAAATGCGTGAGCGGAACGGCGCAAGCCACCGGTTACCGGATTGTCCGAAACACCCGCTGCGGGCGCCGTGCCGCTCACCTGGAACCTGACCATAATTTCTTCACAGATGCTTACCGCCTCGATACGTTACCCAAAATCCGTCTGTCAGCAAAGGGGTCTGACCCTTTGAAGGGTCTGCCCGGAGAGAGTCAGACCTTGACCTGCCAGTTTCTCCCGACTATCCTCGAGTTGTGTGGGAAGAGCCCATGTTCCTATCCCTGCGCTGTGCGTGCCATGCGGCCCGAGCGCAGAGCCACCGATTCACGGAGCCCCCTTATGCCCAGCCACGACCACGCGAACCCTCCCCACCTCACCCGCCGCGGCATGATCGGCCAGACCGTCGCGCTGGCAGCAGCCGGTGCGTTCACCTACCTCTCGCCTCGGCGGGCCGTCGCCGATGACGATCGCGCCACGCCCGTCGCGCTCGTCGGCGGCGCGCACATCCACGCGCCGGGCTTCGTACAGCAGATGGCCGACCATGACCGCATCGACTCCCGCTACGTCTGGGACCCGGCCCCCGACACGGCCCAACGTCGCCAGCAGGTCATCGGCGGCGAGATCGTCGACGACCCGCAGGTCATTTGGGACGACGACGAAATCGAGGCGGTGGTCATCCTTTCGCAGACGAACCGGCACCTGCATTTGATCAGCGACGCCGTCGCCGCGGGCAAGCACGTGTTTCACGACAAGCCGCTGGGCATGGACGGCGACGAGGCGACCACCCTCGCCCGCCGCATCAACGACGCCGGCGTGATCTACCAGACCGGCTACTTCCGCCGGGGCGAGGCGCCAATCCAGCGCATCCGCCAACTCATCGAGGACGGTGCGTTTGGCCAGATCACCAGCATCCGCACGACCATGCAGCACAGCGGCGCGATCGGCGGCTGGTTCGACGATGAATGGCGATGGATGGCGGACGTCGAGCAGGCCGGCGTCGGCGGCTTCGGCGACCTCGGCACGCACGCACTGGACCTGATGCTCTTCCTCATGGACCATGCCGACGACCGCGCCGTCGCCGCCACCGGCCACATCGGCTCCGCCCTCGACCGCTACGAAGGCGCCGACGAATACGGCGAGGGCCTGATCCGCTTCGCCTCCGGCGCCGTCGGGACCGTCGGCGCCGGCTGGGTCGCCCACGCCAACCCCAATACCCTCGAAATCTCCGGCACCGAGGCGCACGCCCGCATCACCGAAGGGCAGTTGCACCTGCGAGGCCCCGGCGTGGAAGACGGCCACGTCACCGAACTGCCCGACCCCTGGCCGCATTCCTTCCAGCTCTACCTTCAGGCGATCACCGGCGAGGCCCGGGCGCCGCTCATCACCGCCGACAGCGCCGCCTACACCAACCGCGTCATGACCGCCATCTACCACGGAGCCGCCGAAATGAACTGGGTCCGGCTCGACCACTGAGGCCGCCCCACCCGCGAAAACCCGCCACGCCGGACGATCCGCCCAGTCCTTTGCGTCACGAAAGACCACCGAACCGCAGATCTCGGCGAACACGTTGGGAAAGACCCCGGATCGCCGGCAGACCGCACTCAATGCGCTCTGGGCCGGCCCGTGAACGGTTACGTGATGACACAGGATTTCGAGTGTTGGCGCAACCTCCCCAGTTGCTTGAAGGTCTGCCGTCGATTTGCCAATGGCTGCCGTGGTTTATTCTCGGTCTGCGGCAACTGGCCTTCTGAAACCCGATCCGAAACGTGTTACAAAACGCTGCAGTCGCTCGAATGCCGTGTCTCGGAGTCGAGCCCTGAATTGCTTCTCGAATTCCGATCGGCCGTAACGGTGGAGGAACGCGGAGGCAACGCGCATAAGGGGTTCAAGATCTTTGCGGCGGTGCAGTTGTTCGATCACGTGATCGAATATCGCGTCCGCTTCTTCTTCGTCCCCCAGGGCCAACAGCAACTCGTAGGTGGTGCCCGGGGCCGTCTCGCTCAAGACAGCCATTCCTTCAGGCGAGATCGGGGCTTGGACACCGGATTCGTCGGCAGTTTCAATGGCGTAACGCGCCACTTCCTCCAAGAATTCCGGATGCGTTCCCAAGTCACCGGAGAATTCATCGATGATGTGGCGGATTTCCACCAATCGGCCGGCTCGTCGAAGTTGGCGCATGCAACTTATCGCAGCGGTCGGATCCGCACCGACGTTGTCAACGAGCGCGAGGAGCAGATCGGCCGCCTTGCCGCTCGATCCGGAGTCCTCCCAGTATTCTGCCAGTACGCACGCGATCGAGACATCGTCGCCGCCTGCCTGCCGCCATACGTGCTCGATGAACTCGAGATTCACCGGCAGTTGGCGAGAACGTCTCGGAATCCGTTCTTTGAAATTCGATTTGATGCACTCCCACAAGATGGGCTCGACCTCCGGGCGAACAAGTTCCCAAAGCCGCTGCGCCGCGCGCAGTTGAATGTTGGGCTCCGTCTTTCGAAGCCGATAGAACTTCAATAGTTCTCGATAAGCGTCGGGGTGCCCGTATTCGGTGAGTAGCTCTAGTTCCTTCTGGGCTCGGTCGGGATGGTCAAAGGCCATTTGTTTCGCGCGTTCGATCATCGGGGCGAGGTGGGGTCGAACGATCTCGGGCTTGAAGAGTCTCAAGAACAGTCGGAGGTAGTCGCGCAACAAGATCGACTGATCCGGACTCTTATCGCCCCCGATCCTCAGACGTTCGTCCACCTCCAGGTCCCGCTCGGAATGCAGTGTAAAAAGGTCGCTTACGGCGATGGTGTCCCGCAATTCCTCGGCGGGTTCGTTAAGGAACGATCGGACGAAGTCCACCAACCGCGTTTCGTCATCTTGCTCTTTCAACGCCGGAATGCGAGCAAGTACGGGAATGACTTCGACCGGCGCCATCCCCGGTGGCCGTTTGACGCGGCCGAGGCTGCGCAGCACCGCCCTTGCCCCGTCGAGATTCTCGCGGTTGTGCAGGAGCAAGCATACGACCTTGTCCGGCAAAATGGCCGTTGCCACACCGCCGATTTCTGTGATCCCGGTGCGGGCGTCGATCAGCAGAAAATCGGGTTCGAATCTCTCCCGAATACGTTCCTTCAATTCCAGGAACCGCAGCACTCCGACCGCGCCGGGAGCATACAGGAATTCGTGCCAGTTTATCTGCGAGAGTTTTTCCCAGTACTGCCGGGACGGGACATCTCCGGCTCCCATCAGGTGAATCGGACCTTGCTCGGCAGCCGAAAGCTCCAGAGGAATGCAATAGTCCTCCAGCGAATCTGGCGCAGAACCCTGCTGGTGGCACGAGTGGAAATAGTCGACGACCCCACTCGGTACGGAAATCGCTTCGCCGGGATTATCGAGATTCAGTTTGTAGTGCAGACCGGGCGCCTCCAAATCGAAATCCAGCACTGCAACAGTTTTGCCGAATCGCGACAGGTAGCGTGCCACATTCGCGACCACTAAGGTCCGCCCGGTGCCGCCCTTGTACGAGTAGAAGGTAATGGTTTCCATGACCGCGCCTCAACTGCCAACCGGAAGAATGGTACCTCTTTCACGAACCGCCTGGTTGAAGTCCGCCAATTGACGGGAGTCGTCGCGTTCCCCCAAGACCTGGGTTTGCTCCACGATGTTCTGCTGCTCGACAAGCCTCAGCCGTTGGATTTCTGCATTGTTCCGCGCCGTAACGGTGCGGTCCAAGAGATTAGTGACACGCGCGCGGATCTGCGCGTCTTCGTCGACTTGGGGCAGCTTCAGCATGTCGATCAGCAACCGCTCGGCAGGCTCCCACGATCCGGCGGGCAGCAACTCGGTCTCGATCCGTGCCAAAAACCTGTCCAGCACATCGCAGGGGGCGTACTGCAACATCTGCCCGCCCAATCCATCCCGCACGATCTGCTCGCCTCGCGACTCTCGCAGTTGCTCATTCAAAAAACCGATCAACTCGCGCCAATCTGCAAAGTCGTTTTCGCACGCGGAGAATCCGTACCCGGCGACTCCCGTTTCCACGGATTCCTCGGGAACCCGGCACATGTTCGCCGTGCTGTAAGGCGGGCGGATCAACACCACCGATTGTCCTTCGCGCACAAAAGCCCAACCATCGTTGACAGCAAACGCCAGAAGTCTTAACATTTTTACATCCTCTTCAAAGTGAATCGGTATTCACTACTTGCCCGTAAGATATTCACGAAATCGGATTTCAGGGCATGAGTTGCGTCATCATGCGCCTGGGTGTAGTCGGTAAAGGCGAAGTCAAACAAGCGGTCGTACTCGGTTTGAGAAACGCGCACTTCAACGACGGCCGACAGGCCCACATCCTTGACGAAAATCGCTTCAATGTAGCCGTCGTCGTCACAGACCATACCAGGCCATTCGCTTTCCGGCCGCCCGGCGAGTTCGCGGCCGTGTTTCACAGCGGCCAGTTTCGCGACATGGGAATGTGTGGCTGATTCATGTTCAAGCCTGCGTACGTCTACCTCGGTCTCCGTTAACATATAGTCGCGCAGGCTGTCGCTCATCAAGTAAGCAAGCTGATCCTCGGGATCGATGAAGTCCGATCGAAGGACGGTACAAAATTGGCCGTATCGCGAAGCTCCTAATCCACCGATGTTCAGCGTGCCGTATCGAAATCGTCGCCCGTTCTGGAAAGCATCGTCGAAGTGAATCCGGCGGATGAAATACTCACCCAGTTTATCCATCAAAACCTCCTCGACAGGCCGAGACGACAAGCGGGACTGCTCAGCCGCCCACTCGTAGATGTTCTGGTGCTTTCGGTCATGAATCAACTCAGTCAGCACCGAAGGGCGCATGTTGATCGACACGCAAGCGGCCTCTTCGACTCGGCGAGCAAAGATGTCAAGCAAACTGCCACCATCTTTCGCACGGGCCTTGGCTTCCTCAAAGCGGCGCAGCAACTCCCCAACCTCTTTCGCAAGCTGAAACAGATCCACTTCTGGTTCCCCTGGAATACTGCACGTTAGTACATCGAGTCGCCGAAAGACAAATGTCCTTAGATTATACCCCGCCCATGGAGATTGCAACCCTCCTGACGTTCTCCCTCTCGGATTTTCACACCTTACCACGCCCCATATTGACCATTGAACTTGCACCCTCATGTTACATGACACAGCCTTGATGCAGGGTATTGCCCCCTCTTCAGCCCCGTTTGCTTGGGTCTTGATGCCTCTTATTAGGAGTGGCTGCCCTCCCCGTATTTCGTCTTTCTCTGTTGTCTCGCGGTTGGGACTCCGCGACGCCGTGTTTCGCGGTCGCCTCCCGGGACTACTGCTGGTACCCATGAATATCCTGCCCGACGATCCCCATGGTGGATCCACAGTGAGGGATCGTGATCAAGGGGACGTTCTTGTCAATGACCACTCGTCCGTCGGGCAGGAATGCCCAACCTACGGGGAGGCGCAGCAAGCGACTTCCTGCGGGTTGCCTGACTGGACGGATGGGAATTCTAACGGAAAACGGATCGCAGTTCTGACGGGCGGCTAGTCGACCGGATAGCCGAGACTCTTCAGGTTGGCCCGGACGTGGGGGTAGATTCGCATCGCATTCCGGAAGTAGATTTTTTCCAAAACCTCGTGCGGTAACGCCAGACCCCGAATCTCGCGTTCGCCCGGGGCCCCCAGGCGAACTCCGGCTTGGCCTTCGGTCACGTCCACAAAGTCGCTGGGCAAGAGCTTGTCGGTTTCCAGAAAATCGAAGGACCGTTTGTAGTTGGCCGCGCGGGTCTTGATCTGGTCGGCGGCGCCGCCCAGGTCGGGAGCAAACCAGCGCGTTCCCATGTCGGTGCCGAAGAGGACCCGGTCGGCATACTCGATCATAAAGTCCCGCAGGTTGTCGCGGTCCACGTGGTAGATCATCTCGGGAACCGTAGCGAGGTCGACGTTCAGGTTCGGATAGGTCGCCAGCATGTAGCGGAGGACGTCCAGTTGCTCGTTCGAATAACACAGCCACAGCATGTGGGCGTTGACGACCACGAGTTTCGGGTGTTGCTGGAGAACATTCTCCCAGGCTCGCTGCTGACGCCAGAATTCGACGGGGCAGTCATACCATCCGCTGGTCCGCTGGCCGTAGATCCCGTGCGGGTTGGCGACGTGCACCGAGGCGCCGATCATCCCGATCTGCTCCATCATCGAGAAATAGGGCCGGTGGTTCGGGTGGTCGATCTGGACGCCGTGCCCCCAGCCCGGATAGAACTTGAACCCCACAGCACCGCGCTCCAGCCACTCGGCCAGCTCCTCGGGCTGGAATCGCATCTCCCTTGGTTCTTCGCCGATTGCGGTCCGGAACCCGGTGTAGTCGCTGATCGTCCACAGAATCCTGCCCTGGTACCGCTGGTGCAACTCCTGGAAGTCCAGCTCTTGGCCGGACAGGCTGATCCACATGGCCAAGTCCGCATCGAACTGCTCCCGGATGGCTTCACGCAGCTCCATGTACTCGTCCATCACCTCCCACCGATTAGGGATATGCGCGTGGACGTCGACGCGCGGCATGGTGGACAGCGTGAACCGGGCCGCGGTGTCCGCCCAAGCCGGTGTACACAGCAGAAGAACGATTGTCCAGCCGAATCGAAAGGGATGCATCGCCAAAACTCCTGTACTCTCGGTACCTCGAAACTGCGAAACCCCGCGCGCCAGGGCGCACCGCCGTTACCGGCGGAGCGGAAGCTGGCACGCCGGGCGTCCGGAAAGGACCTGCAATCCGACTTTCTAGGCGATGCGCGGGGCGGCGCCAAGATGGCCAATCCCTCACCCGCCGGTTGCGGTTCGAGCTGGCTTCTTCCCTGCCCGCGGCGTTGCCGTCGGATCGCATCGGCGAAACTGTCGCTGGTAGCGCAGAATCAGAACGACGATGTTTACCAGGCTGCGACGAGTCAATGCAACCATACCGCCGGACCTAATCGCGGCTCCGGTCCGATATTATATTTTGTCCTTTGTTGCGAATCTCAAGCCAGCGCTTTAGGGAAGTCTGGCTTTCAGTTGACGGACGGCCGAAGACCAAATTGTCGACGCTGATGTCCTCGTCCAATTGCTGCCAGTGAATCCCTCGCCCACCTCCGATCAGTCGCCAGTCCTCCCGTTCCTCGGCCGTCCCATGGCACAGACGAGGATACCAGGAAAGCGGGGCGGAAATCGTACGACCATCGGAAAGCTCCGCGGTCAGAAGTTCGTCGGTAACCGTAAGTGTCGTCACGTTCCACATGCACATAACGCGGTTCCTCGCCGTCACCAGCGTAGAAGAAAAAACGGTAGGGACCAAGTCTCAAAACTGTGGGCATCGTGGTTTTGCAAGACGCTGCACTCGATAACAGGACGTTTTCAGTTCGCTACGGATTGCCTTTTAACAGAACATTATAATATGCAGAAAAGTTCTCAGGGAACACCCCCAAGAACAGGACGTTCCTGATTTTCACGGGGGAATTGCAGAAATTTGCCGACTTGCGACCGGAACCCAGTTTTTTTTTGGGGGGGGGTGACGTGTTGTCCCGCTTATGGTTGTTGTGTTGTCAGCCAGTTTGTTTTCTTTCTCACTCCCAACTGCCTGAGCCGAAGTATTCCCTGAAACTCTCGCGGACTTCACCAAGGAACAACTGGATATCCTCTCCCGGAACCCGGACCACGGTGATGCCCTGGTGCTCCGCCGCAGCACTAAGGATATCCGCCTGTTGTTCCGTT
>SLEY01000564.1 GCA_007124535.1 Planctomycetaceae bacterium | reverse complement strand
GGACCGGCTGGTGATCCAGGCGATCGAGACGCAGCGGGAGGGGATCCGGATCCGGGGGATCAGCCGCCGGTCGGATCAGCCGACGCATTTGGCCGCCCGGCTGGCCAGCCAGCTGTTGCCGCTGGGGTTGCAGGTGCATCCGCCCACCAAGGAAGCCGGTTTCTTGTTGGCCGACGGCGGTCCGTATTGGTTCGAGTTATTGATCCAGGACATCCACCACGCGGGCCTCCCGCTGCCGGGAAGCGAATCGAACGGACTGCCCCAGCCGGCCGTAGAGGAAGAAGCGACGGCCGCCCCGAGGGAGGCCGAGGAGCCGGTCGAGGCGGTGGAGCCGGTCGAGGCGGTGGAGGTCGAGGTGGAAGAAGCAAGGGAACCGGCCGAGGCGAGGGGGGCGGAAGGGCGATGAATCTGACCGAACGCGAGAAACGGCTGCTGCTGATCTTTCCGGCGATCCTGATCTTTACGATCTACACCTGGGTCTTCGGCACAACGGCTCAGACCCGGATGAATGCGGCCGAAGAACAACGGCTGGAGTTGGAACAGGAGCTTTCGGGGGCGGCGACCGCGCAGCAGATCTGGCAGCAGCGTTCGCGGCTGAAGGAATTGGAAGACCAGCTGGAGGGCGCCGAGCGGCGTCAAACCGGTTTGCGTCAGGAGGCGGACGAGTTGACGGGCGTGATGACCGCGCGGCGGCGTGACATCGACGCGATCGACATGGTGACGGCCCTGCTGCGTCGGCACCGGCTGTTGTTGGAAGAGGACGGGCCGGCGCGGGGCGCGGAGACGGCCGGTATGGGCGCTTCGCTGGACCAAGCCACGCGGACGCTGGAGGAGGCGTTGGCCACTCCGCGTGCGGCGGCCGGTTCGCGGGCCGGCCGGGCGCGGCCGCGGGCGGTCAGCTCGGGCGGCGCGCGATCGGCGAACCATGCGGCCAACTCGCGGATCCGCCGGATTCGCTTTCACGGCCGCTTTCCCGACGTCCAGGCCGCGCTCCAGGAGTTGGCCGATGCGGGCGAGGGGGTGGTGGCGATCAGTTTGGAAATGGCGGAAATCGGGGCCAGCGGCTTGTACTCGGACGTCCGCCACTGGACCTTGTGGATTCAAGTATGACCATGAAGAGCAACCCTCCGGCCGCCGTGATGCGGTTGCTGGAGAGCCTGTTGAGCGAGTGCGTCACGCGGGACGCCTCCGATCTGCACTTCGCTCCCGACCAACCCGTCTACCTGCGGGTGCACGGGGTGCTGGAGCCGCAGAACGAGCGGCCGCGGATCGGGGCCGATCAGGTGAAGGCCATCGCCGATCATCTGGCCCAACTCTCCCACCGGCCGCCTTTGACCGGCCCCGGCTCCCTGGACGGGGCGATCGGCAGCGCCAGCGGAGCCCGCTTTCGCTACAACATCTACCGCCGGCAGGGACAGTGGGCCATCGCCCTCCGCCGCCTGGAGGAACGGTTCCGCGAATTGGACGAATTGGGATTGCCCGACAGCCTGTATAAACTGTGTGAATTGAGCGACGGATTGGTCGTCGTCGCGGGACCCACCGGTTCCGGCAAGAGCACGACCTTGGCCACCTTGCTGAACCGGATCAACCATACCCGCCGCTGCCATCTGGTCACCATCGAGGATCCCATCGAATACCTGCACACCAGCGCGCTGGCACTGGTCAACCAGCGGCAGGTGGGCAGCGACACGGAGCACTTTCACGAAGCGGTGGTGGCGGCGATGCGGCAGGATCCGGACGTGATCCTGGTCGGCGAGATCCGCGATCTGGCCACGATCCGCTCTGCGATCACCGCGGCGGAAACGGGGCATCTGGTGTTCACCACGGTCCATGCCAGCGACTGTGTGGGCGCCATCGAGCGGTTGATCGCCGTGTTTCCGGCCGAAGAGCAGACGGGCATCCGCCGCCAGTTGGCCATGGTCCTCCGGGCGATCATCACCCAGCATCTGCTGGTGGCCGACGGTCCGGCCGGCGCCGCAGCGCCCGCTCGCACCGCTGCGGGCCGCAACGCGACGCCGCGGCGCAGCCGGGTGGTGACCAGCGAGATCCTGACGTCGACGCCGGCGGTCGCCAATCTGATCGCCACCGAAAAGAGCGCGCAGATCTACTCGACCATGGAATCGGGAACCGCCCAGGGCATGCAGACCCTCGAGCAGGATCTGGCCCGGCTGCTGGTGGCCGGCTACCTGTCCGAGACCACGGCGATGGGCATGGCGCGCAGTCCGAATATCCTCCGCGAGCGTGTGGGCCGCCAGCAACGGGTTCGCGGGGTGGTCAATCGCACGAATGGAGTTCGTTCCTGATGACAACGCGTGTGCCTGCGGAGATGTTGGATTTGGACCAGGTCCGGATCGACCCCGGTTGTGCCCTGCAGATCCCGCCCTCGCTGGCCGTGCGCCGGCAGGTGCTGCCGTTTGCCGTGGTCGACGGCCATGTCTATGTGGCTTGCCGGAACGTGGACGACCGCCATGCCTTCCAGGCGATCGAGCGGACGTTGCAGTTGCCGGTGCGGCCGCAGTTGGCAGAGCCCGAATCGTTGCGGCGGGCGCTGGAACGTCTGTTCGGCGACGGGTCGGGTCCGGCAGGCGGCGCGGCCGCGCCCGCCCGGGCCGGACGACCGGCCGACCGGCGGCGGGCGGCCGACGGTGAATCGGAGGATGCGGTCAGTCTGGGCGAAGACCTGCTCCGCTCGGCCGCCATCCGCCAGGCTTCGGACGTCCACATCGATCCGTCCAAGGATTCCGTGCGGATCCGCTTCCGCGTCGACGGGGCCCTGGAAGAGTATCGCCACCTGCCGCTGGCTGCGCTCAGCGGCATGGTCAGCCGGCTGAAGGTCCTGGCCGGGATGGACATTGCCGAGAAGCGCGCCCCGCAGGACGGCCGGTTCACCTACTCGCCCGGCAGCGGCGGCTATGCCATCGACATCCGCGCGGCCACCTTGCCCACCAAGTATGGAGAGCGCGTGACCCTCCGCCTGCTGGCCCTGCAGACCGAATCGCTGACCCTGGAACGTCTGGGCATGGCCCCCCGCGACCTGGCCAGCTTCGCCCAAGCGATTCAGAAACCGCACGGCCTGATCCTCCTGTCCGGCCCGACGGGCAGCGGCAAGAGCACGACCCTGTACGCCGCCATCCGCCGCTTGATCAGCCATCGGGAATTGAACGTGGTGACGATCGAGGACCCGGTCGAATACGACATTCACGGGGTAGCCCAGGTGGAAGTGGATGCGGCGGACAAAGTCAGTTTTGCCAAGGCCCTGCGCAGCGTGTTGCGGCACGACCCGGATGTGGTGATGATCGGCGAGATCCGCGACAGCGAGACGGCCGACATCGCCATCAAATCGGCCCTGACCGGGCATCTGGTATTCACCACCCTGCATACGAACTCGGCCGCCAGTGCCGTCACGCGGCTGATCGACATGGGCGTAGCCCGCTATCTGGTGGCTGCCACCTTGCGGTTAGTCGTGGCCCAGCGGCTGGTGCGGCGAGCTTGCCGGCACTGCCGCGAGCCGCGGGAATTATCGGCCGAGCAGGCGACCCTGTTGGGCAACCCGGGGCTGGCCGGCCAGACGGTTTATCAGCCGCGGGGATGCATGTACTGTGCCAACAAGGGATTTGTGGGGCGTTTGGGCTTATTCGAGATGATGCCCGCCGACGCCGCCCTTTCCCGTTTCGTGGCCGGAGGGGCTGGCGAGGTGGAGATTGCCGAGGAGATGCAGCGCCGCGGCGTCGCGCGTCTGGTGGACGACGCCGCCGAAAAACTGGCCGCCGGAGAAACCACCGTCGAAGACGTGTTGCGCGCCGTCACCATTTGGTAGCACGCCACCCGCCCCAACAAGTGCGCCGACAACGTCGGCCCCCGTCCGCGCCTGTCCGCCCCATCCGACACGTCACGTCCGCTTTCTCTGTCCGCGCTGTCAGGAGTTCAACACCGCAGTGAACCCCAAGACCAATCTCGGGCGCTGTTTCGGCTGGGAAAGGAACTACAACCCCCTCGACTTCGTGATCGAAGTGCAAGCCTGCGATTTCCGCGAGGCCATCGCCTACCTTTCACCCCTGTTGCCACCTCCTCGGCGCGTTTCGGAAGCCTGACCGCAACGGCGCCTCTTTCCAACCAAGCCCCCTGCAAACAGGGGGCTTTTTGCGGTCCTCCCCAGAAACACGAGAAGCTCTTCTCTTCCAAGTCCGTCGAGATCAGCCAACGAATCCGAGACTCACCAGACAACCAATTCGACACTTGAAATCAAATAATCTGACACTTGGCATCTTAGGGTGCCTGGGGGTTCGGGAGAAGGGATTGGGGACACCGGTTGGTGGTTGTCAAGCCTTATGGCAACGCTTGCGATCCGAGGGCGGCGTTTAGCTGGTGGAGACTGCGCCAGGCGCGCCAATCAACAATCGCTGCGTCCGCGTCTGCAGTTGGGTTTGGGCGCTGGTCACTGCCATTCGGGCCGAGCGCCGTTCGATCCGGCTGGAAATCGCCTCCAAACCCCGATTCATCGGAAGAAGCCGCTTTTTGGCGGCAACTTCCGGGCTTGGTGGCCTATCCATTTTGATTTGCGGAACTAGAATGGTGGGCATCGATCTTCTTGTGTTGTGCCCGATTGGGTTGGTGTCTTCTTGCCTGCGACCGTGCGTTTATGAGTGCTCCCCCCCCTGACGATGAAACGCTGGACCGGGAAGGGTTCCTCGCGCCGCCAGCGGATGACGGTCTGTCGTTGGATGAATTGACGCGTGCCTATGCCGATTTGCTGGGACGTGGCGACGACCCTTATCAGCCGGCTCCGAGTGACGAGTCGCCCACGGGATTGGAGGACGTTGCGGACGAGGTTTGGGAGCCAGCTGAGGACGATGACGCGGATCGGGAAGAATACGAGACATGGGATGTGACGCCGCGGAGCATTTTGGAGGCCATTTTATTTGTAGGCCATCCGGAGAACGAGCCGCTGACCAGCCAGGGGATCGCGGCCTTGATGCGGGGGGTGCGTCCCCGGGAGATCGACGATCTGGTTATCGAGTTGAACGAGAGTTACGCTCGGGAAGGGTGCCCCTACCACATCGTTTCGATCGGCAGGGGATACCGCATGGCGTTGCGGGACGAGTTCGCATCGTTGCGGGCCAAATTCTACGGGCGGGTCAAGGCGGCGAAGCTGTCGCAAGCGGCTATTGACGTGCTGGCGATCGTCGCTTACAAGCAACCGATCACGCGTGAGGAAGTCGACGAATTGCGGGGCCGTCCCAGCGCGGGGTTGCTGAGCCAATTGGTCCGCCGTGGCCTGCTGCAGGTCGAACGCAGCGAGGGCAAGCCGGTGATCACCAGTTTTTCCACCACAGACCGTTTCCTGCAGCTGTTCGGTTTGGAGAGCCTGCGGGATTTGCCCAGCAGCCTCGATTGATCCGGCCCTCGCCATGTTCCAGGAGTAGACGTATGTCGGGGATTGTTGAACGTATCGCCCAAAATGTCGCAAATGTACGAGAGACGGTAGCACGAGCGGCCGAGCGGAGCGGGCGCACGGTCGATGACGTACGTCTCGTGGCGGTGACCAAATACGTCGGTCTGGCGGAGACGGAAGCTCTGATAGCCGCCGGCTGCTGCGATCTGGGCGAGAGCCGTCCGCAGGAGCTGTGGCGGAAGGCGGAGCAGTTGTCTGATCGGCCGGTACGCTGGCATATGATCGGGCATCTTCAGCGGAACAAAGCCGCTCGCTCAATCCCCCTGGTGGATTGGCTGCATTCGGGGGACAGTCTACGTCTGCTGGAGGCGGCGAACCAGGCGGCGGCGCGGTGCGATCGGCTGATCGATGTGCTGTTGGAGGTGAATGTTTCGGGCGATTCGACCAAACATGGTTTCGCTGCGGACCAGTTGGCGGGCGCGTTGGCGGCGACGCCGGCCTGGTCGCATCTGCGGATCTGCGGGTTGATGGCCATGGCCGGCTGGGGGACCACGCCGGAGGAAGCACGCCGCGATTTCATCCGGCTCCGCGAATTGCGCGACCAGCTGCGCGACCAAGCCCCCGCGGGCGTTTCTCTGGAACACCTGTCGATGGGCATGAGCGGTGACTTTGTGGAGGCGATCGAAGAAGGTGCCACGCTGGTACGCGTAGGGTCTGCCTTGTTCGAAGGGATCCAAGCCTGATCCCCATCGGTACCCAAGACGGTGAGAGCGGCGGATTTCAGGTAGAATGCGCAACGGTCGTCTTGGAAACGGGGTTCGGAGCGCGGCAGGTTGGCAGTCGGACGGCGGTGGGTGACAATCAACGGGAGTGCGGGGTTCGACGCCGCCGGCTGCTCTTGCTTGCAATCCGAGGAGACGTATCCCATGAAAATCGGAATAATCTTCGTGCTATTGTGGTGGGTGCTATGCACTGCGACCGCGTCCGCGGGTCTGCCGCAGGTCCCCAACGCGGATTTCAGTCGGGGGGATCAATCGCCCGAAGGGTGGGAGTTGCACGGGAGCGGCCAATGGGTCGATCGGCAGGTGCTGGCCGTTCACGGCGATGGCCAGGATTCCAGCGCCTGGTGGACTCGGGGCGTGGACATGGAACCCGGACAGCGCTATCACTTTCAAGTTCGCACCCGGCGGGTCGGGGGCAGCGGCATGGCGATCACCGGTCCGGGCTTCGCCAATCGCGACCAACTGGGCGTAACCGAGCAGTGGAATTGGCTGGGCCACGTGTTCCGCGTGCCCGATGCCGGCAGCGACGACCGGTTGCGTGTGGGACACTGGCAGGCGACGGGCACGATCGAATTCGATCAGGTGCGGCTCCGGCGAACGCTGCCGGTGTATCGTCAGGAAGGCGATTTCGTGCTGGGCGAGGGCGAGTGGATTCGGGGCGACACTTACCATTTTGCGGGGACCTATCGGCATCGGGGCAGCAACGACCATCGGGTGCTCGCGACGTCCACGGCCAGTTTCAACTCGGATCGCTGGGTGTTTGGTGCGGAGCGTGAGGTGGTTTACCGGTTCGCTTTGCCGGAAGTGGCTTTTGTGTCGGCTGCGGTCGAGTTCGACGTGAATTACCATGTCCGAGGTGCTTGCCGTTTGGAAGTGCGTCGTGACGGGGGTTCCTGGCATGAGTTGGCCGTCCAGGACGCAGCGGGTACGGTGGTGGTGGAGTTGCCGGACTCGCTGTTTCCCGCGGAGGAACTGCACATCCGTTTGGCCTCCGAACCGGGTCCGGCGACGTTCCAAGTCAATCGTTTGGACCTGACCGCGGGGCTGGACCGATCCTTGCCGGCCGCCACGGGCGAAACGCTTTATGCGGATTTGGAAAAGGACACGGGCGAACTGCAGATCGGCGAGTTGACGATCGTTCACGACGCAATGAGCGGCGGCCGGGTATTGCGAGCAGAGATCCTCAACGGATCGTCCGCGCGCACCTGGACTGCTCGTCTGCGGCATGAGGCGGTCGAGGCCGATGTGGTGGAGCAGCGGCTGGAACCCGGGTCGCGCTGGCAATTGGAACTGGCCCTGCCGTCGCTGCCGGCCGGCGACCACCTGCTGGACTGGGAGATCGGCGATGATCGCGGTCCGGCCTGGATCTCGCAGATTGCAGCTTCGATCCCTGAGTTTTATCGCACGGATTACGGTTATCGGCTGGCCGCGGACGGGCCCGTGGCGTTATGGTGGTGCGAGGCGGCGTGGAAGGTGCCACGCCAACGGGCCTTGCCCGAAGCGGTGTCCGAAGCGGTGCGCTTGGAAGCCGCGCGGCACGATTACGAGGCGGCTCAAGTGATCTTGCGCCCGGAATCGGACCTGCGCGGCTTGACCGCTCGGGCCAGCGACCTGGTGGGGCCGGGCGGCGCCCGGATCCCCGCCGACCAGATCGAGGTCCTTCGCGTGTACTACCATTTCGTCCAGCATCCGACGGACGCCACGGGGGTCCGCGACTGGTGGCCGGATGCTCTGCCGCCCTTGGACGAACCGCTGGACCTGGCGGCCGGCCGGAACCAGCCGCTGTGGCTGCTGGTCTACGTGCCTCCGGAAGCGGCGGCGGGCGATTACCGGGGGACATTGCAGTTGGCCGCCGAGGGATTCGCGGCGGAAGTGCCCTTGCAACTCCGCGTCTGGGACTTCACCCTGCCCACCCGCAATCATCTGGAGACCGCGTTCGGATTGAACGTGGGCACCATCTGGCGGTACCACGGCTTGACCGATCAGGCGGACCGGCGAAAGGTGCTGGAGATGTATTTGGAATCCTTCGCCGCGCACCGGATCAGTCCTTACGATCCCACGCCGCTGGATCCGATCCGGGTGCGTTTCCGGCCGGACACGGATCCGCCGCGTGCCGATGTGGATTTCGAGGCCTTTGACCGGGCCATGAGCGACGCCCTGCAGCGTTACGGCTTTACCAACTTTCGCCTGCGGATCCAGGGGCTGGGCGGCGGCACGTTCCACGAGCGTTACCCGCCGCGGATCAGCGAATACGGTGCGGAGACCCCCGAGTATCAGGCCATGTTGGCCAGCTACCTGAGCCAGCTGGAAACGCACCTCGATCAGCGGGGCTGGCTGGACAAGGCCTATGTCTACTGGTTCGACGAACCGGCCCCGCGCGATTACGACTTCGTCGCCGACGGCATGCGGCGATTGAAGGAATACGCCCCCCGATTGCAGCGGATGCTGACCGTGGAACCGGGCGATAACCAGTTGGCCGGCCTGGTCGATATCTGGTGCCCGGTCAGCTACAATTACGACCACGGGCAGGCGGAACGGCGGCGGGCGGCCGGCGAGCGGATCTGGTGGTATGTATGCACCGGCCCCAAGGCGCCCTACTGCACCCTGTTCATCGATCACGCGGCCACCGAACTGCGCGTCTGGCACTGGCAAGCCTGGCAGCGGGGCATCGTGGGTTCGCTGGTTTGGCAGACCAACTACTGGACCTCGTCCGCCGCTTTTCCCGATCAGCCGCAGGATCCCTACGAGGATCCGATGGGCTATGTCAGCGGCTACTCGACGCCGCCGGGAGTCAAACGTTTCTGGGGCAATGGCGACGGCCGCTTCCTCTATCCGCCGCTGGCCGCCGCCGTGCCGGGCCGCTCGGGTGAAGCGCCGGTGATCGAGCCTCCCGTCTCCAGCATCCGTTGGGAAATGCTGCGGGAGGGCATCGAGGACTACGAGTTCCTGGTGCGGTTGCGGCAGTTGATCGAGCAGCAAGGGGAGCGGTTGTCCGAGTCGCAGCGGGCATCCTATCGCGCGTTGCTGGAGGCGCCCGCCGAGATCACCAGCGATCTGACCACCTTTGCCACCGACCCGGCGCCGATCTACGCTCACCGCCGCGCGGTGGCCGAGGCGATCGAAGAACTCGAAGCTGCGGGT
>SLEY01000049.1 GCA_007124535.1 Planctomycetaceae bacterium | reverse complement strand
CGGGTCGGCGCGGGCCGGTCGCACGACGATGGCTTTTTCCGGCGAGGTGGGGCAGGCCACTTCACAGGCCCCGCAGCCGTTGCAGCGATCCAGCGCGACCCGTGGCTCCGTTGTGTATTCGATCTCGCAGAATTCGTAACGGATCGCCTCGTAGGGGCATTCGTTGCGGCAGATCGAACACTCGCGGCCGTCGGCCAACCAGCACCGGTTGATATCGACCGACGGGATTCCGATGCGCGCTTGCCGTTTGTCGTCCAGCGTGCGGCGGGACAGCGCGCCGCTGGGACAAACTTCCGTACAGGCGACACAATCGGCGCGGCAGTAATCGCCGTCGAATCGGATCACCGGCGCCAACAGGCCTGCCAGGCCGCGTTCCATCAGATCGGGATGAATGATGCGGGTCGGACATACGCGGGAGCAATTGCCGCAACGGAGACACAAGCCGAGGAAATCCGGTTCCTCGACCGCGCCTGGCGGCCGCAAGGCCGTGGGCGCTCGGCCACGGACCCTGCCGGCCCGCGACGCCCAGAGGGCGCCCAGCGACCATCCCAAGACGGTCCGGCGGGCGATCCGGTGACTTGGCCGGGGGACCGCCGGCTGATCCCGGCTGCGAAAACGGCTCCACCACCGGGGGATTTGCGCCAACAGATCCTGCAAGGCGCCCAGCGGGCAGAGATGCCCGCACCACAGATTCGGCCAGATGAAACTGATCAACACGACCACCGGCAGACCGGCCACGGCCAGCCACCACACGGCATCCCCGTTGGGATCGTTCAGCCGGAACCCACTGGCGAACAGGGCCAGCGGGTCCATCCACAACAGCAGCGGGTAGCCCAAACACGCACCGCCCAACGTCAGCAGGGCGACCCACTGCCCCAGCGCCGGCGCGCGGGCGTAAGGCCGGCCCCAGCGGCGTCCCAACCGGCTGGCGCTATCCGCGCACAGGCCCGTAGGACAAGCCCAGCGGCAGAACCAGCGGGGACGCACCAGAGCGAGCAGGCCGACCACCAGCCCGATCCAAACCAGTGCCGGGACAGTCCACGTGGCCAGCACGGCCGCCGCTGCAACCAGGGGACTGAACGAGGGTACCACGACCAAACCGCGGGGCCCGGCGGCCCAAGGGGCCAGCAAGGCAACCGCCGCCAGCAGGCAGACGATCCGCACCGACCAACGGACATGAGCCGCATTCCAACGCATCGCTCTCCTCGACTTAACCCAGGTACGCATCCTGCTCGCGTAACAGCTTTTGCACGTGGGCCACGTCCACGTCGCGCGGCATGCATCCATCGGCAACGCACACCGCGGCGGCGGCTCCCGCCGCATGCCCGGTGACAAAGCAATTGGGGATCAGACGCACCAGATCCGCCATCCGCACCTCGGCGTCGATGCACCGCCCGGATGCCAGCACATTATCGACCGTTCGCGGCAGCAGCGAACCGTAGGGGATCTGCCACTCGTCATGTTGTCCATTCTCCGAGCCGCCGACGCCCACGACATCGGGAAAGCGTTTGCCGGCCCGCAGGTCCTCGCGAGTCAGCGTGTGCAAGCCGTGCAGCACGCGCGTGATCCGGACTCCCAATTGCGGCGCGGTTTCGGTCAGATAGACCTGTTCGTAACCGGGGACCTTGCGCGTCCGCTGGATGTTCCGCCAGATGAACTTGCGGTGGTTCAGTTCCATGCGTGTCAGTGTGGCCACGCACAACCCGTCGACTTCCGGCCCCCGCATGTTGACCCAATTCACCCCGGGCACCGGCGTGGCGCCTCCCAACGGACGCGGCTTGGGGGCCAGCTTGGCCCGCTCGGGGTCCACCCGATCCAGATTCGCGATCCGCGTGACCAAACCGACGTTATGCGAGCGATGCTCGAATTCGGCCCCCGCCGCGGCGAACAGATCGCCATCACCGGTCGCGTCGACAACCACTTTGGCCAAGATCGCTTGACGGCCCGATTTGCTCTCGAACACCGCCCCCCGCACCGCGTTGTCTTCCATAATGGCGTCGACGCCCCAGCAGTGCAGGAACACGTCGATCTTGGCCTCCTCGACCATCTCGACCATCAGGTACTTCGTCGCTTCCGCATCGACCGTCGGATTCACCCCCCGTCGCCGGTTGATGATCGCACCCTCCATTTTATCCAACCGCCGCATCATCTCCTCGCCGATCCCTTGGCAGACCTGTTTTCCCCCCGTGACGATATGACCCAGAATCAGCAAGACCAGCCCGCCCGTCCAGAGGCCGCCAAAATGCCCGTACCGTTCGACCAAGCAGACCTCGGCCCCGGCCCGCTTGGCCGCAATGGCCGCACACACACCCGCCGAGCCGCCACCGACCACCAGCACATCGGTGCTGTGCAAAACCGGCAACTCCCGTTGGGGCTGGATCACACGCCCATCGACGATCGTGGGGTTCGCCCGGTCCTCCTGAACCTTGTTGCTCGCGATAATCGAACTCTGGAAGCCACCTTCTTGAGCCCCTGCCGTGTTGGCAGCCAGTGTTCCCACACCAGCGGCCAATCCGGAACCTCCCAAAATGCGCAACCAGTCACGTCGGTTGATCGAACGGCTCATCGTCAGAACTCCTCAGCTTGCGACAGACAAAAGAAAAGGTGAGGTACTCGCCGCGCGGATGGTCCCGGCCCCCTTCCACGCGACCACGGTCTACTATGACAGAAGGCGGCGCCGCCGGCAACTCGCCAGTGCAGGCGGACACGACGATTCTGGTGATAGCCGGCGGGGGAACTGCGGGAGTCGATGCCCTCCGGCACGGTGTGGCCGCCGGGGAGGTGGAAGGGGACCTCGGGCTGGGCCCTGAAGTGCATTTGCTGGACGAGTCGGTTCAGTCCAGCAGGCGTGACAGGCGGGCGCAGGTCCGATCGGCGGCGCCCTGCTGTTGCTGGACCAATTGCCGGGCTCGCCTGCCCATATCGGTGGCGAATTGGGGATCGACCAGACAGCGGCGTACAAAATCCGCCAACTCGCGGGGATGCCGCATGCGGTAGGCGGCTTCGCATTCCAGCATCCGCTCGACCACATCCGACGCGTCCCGGGTGTGGGGACCGAAACAGACAGCGGCCCCGAACGCTGCCGGTTCAATCAGATTCTGCCCCACCCGATGACTGAAGCTACCGCCCGCCAAGGCGATGTGGGCGGTTCCCCACCAAGCCCGGGCGTCTCCCACCGCGTCGACCAGCAGCAGCCGGGCCGTTGCCGGCGGACCGGGACGGCTCAAACGGCTGCTGCGCTGCCAATCCTCACCCGACTTATCCAGCAACTGCGCGACGGCTTCGAAGCGATCCGGATGCTGGGGAGCGATGATCAGCCGCAATTGCGGGAACTCAGCCGCCAATTGGCGAAAGGCTTCCAGCGCCCAACGTTCTTCGGGTTCCCGGGTGCTGCCCGCCAGGAACACAACGTCGCCCGCTTCGATGCCTGCCAATGCGGCCAATTCCCGAATTCGTGGCGTATCAGGCTCGGTTGGCACGCCGTCGAATTTGATCGAACCGCTGACCAGGATCCGCTCGGCGGGAACCCCGTATCCCAGGAAACGCTGCTCGTGCCGGTCTGTCGGTACGGCGATCAGATCCAGTTGCTGGAAGCGGGCCCGCATCCAACGGCTCCACCAGCGGTACGCCCCCAACTCGCCCTCGGGAACCCCGCCATCGATCAGCGCAACGCGCGCCCCATATTGGTCCGCGGCCTGGAGCAGATTCGGACACCAGCGGGCCTCGGTCAACACCAACACATCGGGCCGGATCCGACGCAAGGCGCGACGCACGGACCATGTGAAATCCAGCGGGCAATAGAACACCGTGCGAGGGGCGTATTTCAGCCGAGCTGCATCCAGAGCGGACTTCGTCGTCGTCGAAATCACACACTCGGCATCCGGATGCTGCTGCTCCAGACCCATCAACAGCGGTGCCAGGCCGTGAACATCCCCCACTTGTACCACATGCAGCCAAAAACACTTGCCTTGGCTGGAACGGGGGGGCACTCGGCTGAAGAGTCGAGCGGCCCAGCTGTCGCGGTGAGCCCCTTTGCGCAGCAGCGAAGAGATCACCCGAGGCGAACGGGCGAGCAGCAGCAGGAGGTAAACGAAATTCAACACGTAGGCCATGTCAGCCATCGCCCCTGAGAGAAATGCGCGCCACTGTATGATACCCGGTTGCCGCCCCGTAACGACACCGAGCTTGGGATCGACCCCTACAGACCGGCCGCGATGTGGACGCCCGAGACCATTTATGACGGCTGGCGCTGCTGTACGGCGGGAGACCGCCCGCTGAAACACGATTCGGGCGGCGTTCGCTTTCATGCCCCCCGCGCAGGTACTTTTCCCGTCGTCCGGTTCAAGCGGCTTTGCGGCCGTCAACAGAGCTGGTACCATCTGGCTGTTCATCCGGCATGCCACAAACCCCTCGTGGGGTGGCATATGGTTCCGGAGTGAATTGGGACCGCTGATGAACGCTGATCAACGCGAATGAAGACGAGGAAGATGGTTCCCCTGCAGTCTTCGAAACATGAGTGTTCATTAGCGTTCATCAGCGGTCCGTGTTTTCTTTCCTCTTACAAGAAGGCGATGGACCATGGCCAAGTCAGGCGAACCTTACGCGGAAGAGGGCTATGCGTTGATGGGCGCCGCGTTCGAGGTGCACAATGTGCAAGGCGGGGGGTTGGCGGAGGAAATCTATCAGGAGAGCTTGGAAATTGAGCTGGGCTTGCGCAGCCTTCCCTTCCGTCGCAAGCAGGAACTCAGGGTTTTCTATAAAGACACCGAGTTGCGGCACCGGTATATTCCGGACCTGATCGTCTTCGAAGGTGTCGTAGTCGAACTGAAGGCCCTTTCCGCGTTGACTGCAGAACATGAAGGCCAGTTGCTGAACTATATGCGGATTACCCGCATGCCCGTCGGCTACTTGATCAACTTCGGGCCGCTGGGCAAACTGCAGTACAAACGATTCATCCTGTCCGAATTCACCGAACGAACCGCTTCTCTGACCCGATGACAGCTGCCATGAAGGCGTTGGGAATGAGCTGAGGCTGCCAGATGGGTTCGATGGTTCACGGAAACTTGGGCGCGTGGAGCCGAGGGTTTCCGCCGGGGAGACAGCGGCGGCGCACCACCCACTCGGCATCCATCCTCAGCAGCATCCCGATGTCCCCCTAAGTAGTAAGTGTGCACTTCCGAAAGAGGGGGGCATCGCAAGCTTCGCCAAGCGGTTCTTTGGCGGCCGTGCCAATAAGTCGAGCTTGCCGCTTGGATCGGCGGGGCTTTTGCACTATAAAACCACACCGGGACGCATTTTCGTGATTGTACGACCAGAAACCGTCTGATTGAGCATGATATCATCTGCACGCAAGCGGGTGGCCGTGATCGGGGGGGGGATCTCCGGCTTGGCCGCCGCGCATCGGGTCCACGAATTGGACCCTGAAATCGAATTGACACTGTACGAGGCCCAACCACAACTAGGGGGGGTTGTTCAGACCGCCCGCCGCGATGGTTTTCTATGGGAATGGGGTCCGGATAATTTCATTACCCAGCTCCCTTGGGGGCTCCAACTCTGCCGCCGAATCGGGCTGGAACCCGAGCTGTTGCCCACCGATGACCAGCATCGTCAGGCTTTCGTGGTGCGGCGGGGACGGTTGCGCAAGATCCCCCAGGGCTTTGTGATCATGGCCCCCAGCCGGATCTGGCCGGTGATCGCCACCCCGATCCTCAGTCCGTGGGGTAAGCTGAGGATGGCTTGCGAGTTCTTCCTGCCGGGCCAGAAGGCGGAGCACGACGAGAGTTTGGCTTCGTTCGTCATCCGGCGTTTCGGTCGGGAAACCTATGACCGCTTGGTCCAACCGCTGGTCGGCGGCATCTACACGGGGGACCCGCATCAGTTGAGCGTCCGGATGACGATGCCGCGTTTCGTTGAAATGGAACGATCGCATGGCAGTTTGATCCGCGCCATTTGGTCGCGCCGTTCGGCTCGCAGTCCGGCGACCACCGGGACGAGTGGCGCTCGTTACAGTCTGTTCGTCGCTCCCCGTGAGGGGATGTCCAGTCTGACGGGGGCCCTGGCAGGCCGGTTGCCCGCGGGCACGGTGCATACCGGCGCGCCCGTCGTGCAAATCGCGCCGCGACCGCCTCACGGCTGGACGGTCACGCTCGGTGGCTCGCCGTCGAAGACGCATTCGGTGGATGCGGTGGTTGTCGCGATTCCCGGCCCGGCTGCCAGTCGCTTGCTGGCCGATGTGGATCCCGTATGCTCCCAACGTCTGGGGGAAATTCACTATGCAAGCTGTTCGATCACTTCCCTGGCTTACCGCCGCGAACAGATCGCTCATCGACTGGACGGCTTCGGTTTCGTCGTCCCGTTGCGGGAGAAGCGGAGCATCCTGTCGGGCAGTTTTGCCAGTGTCAAGTATGCGGGCCGGGCTCCGGACGGCGAGGTGCTGTTGCGGGCGTTTATCGGCGGGGCATGTCAACCGGAACTGGCCGAACTGCCCGAGGATGAACTGATCGCCACCGCGCATCGCGAGTTTGCCGATTTGTTGGGGATTCGTGGGGAACCGCGGCAGGTGCAGGTCAGTCGGCATCCGCAGACGATGGCCCAGTATTATGTGGGACATCAGCAGCGGGTGGAGCAGATCGAGGCGCGATTGGCCCGGTATCCGGGACTCTTCATGGCGGGTAACGCTTTCGAGGGTGTCGGGATTCCGCAGTGCATTCACCGCGGGGAACGGACGGCCGAACAAGTGGTCGCAGGTCTGCGCGACGATTCGCCGGCGTCGCCTGTTTCGGGGGAATCCATATGCCGCACATGATTGAAAACGAATTGGCCGAGCAACTGCTCACCCAAAGACTGGACCCCGGCACGATCCAGATGGGGACACGTGCGATTTACCAGCGCCTGCTCGAAGAATCGGCCTATCTGGACGGTGGAAACTTTCGCCGCTTGCACGCGAACGATCTGCGGCGGATGTTCGATCTGTACGACGACCTTTTCTTTGCCGGGGCCTGCCGCAAGATGCTGGGCGAAATGCCCCTGACCTTTCGCATCTCCCCACGGATGACTTTGGCGGCCGGCAAGACGATGCGGCATGAACACTTCACACCGCAGGGGTTGCCCTTCTACTGCGAATACGAGATCGTCGTCTCCAGTCCGCTGCTGATGCAAACCTTCTGCGGGGAAGAGCGCGAGGCGACGGTCAGCGGGCTGGTCTGCCGTGACCGGTTGGAAGCGTTGCAGCGGGTGATGGAACACGAGATGGTCCATCTGCTGGAAATGCTGTTGTGGCACAACTCGAATTGTGGAGCGGCACGTTTTCAGGGGATTGCCGAGCGTTTCTTTCTCCATACGCACCACACGCACGCGCTGATCACCTCGCGCGAGCGGGCGTGGCGCGAGTTCGGCATCCGCGCCGGGGATTGGGTGAGTTTTACGCATCGGGGGGCCCGGTTCACGGGACGGGTGAACCGGATCACCCGGCGAGCCACGGTGCTGGTGCGCGATCCTGAGGGCGTCCGTTATTCCGACGGCAACCATTACCGCAAATTTTACGTGCCCCTGACGTTGCTGCAGCGGACGGAACCGCCGGCGGAGCGGACCAAGCCAGCCGCCGAAGGGGTATGACCCCGACGCCACTTGCCCCGGCCCCGGTGGTTCGCAAAGGCCCGAAGGAAAACGTCGCTGGGGCTGACCAGCGAGAACCTCAGGGCGTCGCGGCCAGCAGTTCCTCCACCGCCTGATCGATCGCCTCCGGATCGACCGCACTCTGCGGCTCCGGAAATGTATACGCCAATTCGCCCGCTCGATCGAACAACATCAGGTAGGGCAACGGGCCGGGCAGGTCGAACGCGTCAGCAGATTCAATGCCGGAGCCATATTGGCTGATAAAATTGTCGAAGGTGGCGCCCTGCTGCTGCAAGAATTCCAGCACCGCATCTTCCGAGTCCGGCTCGTCGAAACTCATCGAAATCACTTTCAGACCCTGGTCGGCGAAACGTTCATGCAATTCGACGGTGTGCGGGAAGAGATCCACGCAGGCAAAACACCAAGTCGCCCAGAAGTCCACCAGGACCACATCGCCCTGATAGGACTGGACGACCTCTTCGAACTCATTCTCGTCAATCACCCGCACCGAGACCTCTGCCTGGTCCGCCGGACTCGATTCGTCCGGCTCCTCTTCCGCCGACTCGTCGATTTCCTCCGGATCGGGGGCGGGCGCTTGCGGTGGGGCCGGCGCCACGGGTTCGCAGGTTTGCTCCGGCCCGCACCCGATCAGCATCAGCATCAGGAGCGGGACGGCCAGCAAGGTCAGCGACGTCTTCATTTCAGAATCCTTCTTGGTTGTCAAACCCGAATCCACCGGAACGGGTCCGGTGGGGGGCCGTGCTGTGGTTGTCAAACCCGAATCCACCGGAACAGGTCCGGTGGGGGGGCGTGCTGTGGTTGTCAAACCCGAATCCACCGGAACGGGTCCGGTGGGGGTCTGCGGATTACTTCCATATAATGGTGCATCCCAATGGCCGCGTCGCGGCCGGTTCCGGCGTCTCGCCGGCCAACAAGGCGTCCAGCGCATCGCGGACGAAGTGGTTCCTCACCGCCAACGCGTTCATGTTGTTGTCAATCGAACCCATATACGCGACTCTCCGCTCGCCATCCAGCACGAATACGTGGGGTGTCACCGCCGCGCCATACGCCTTGGCCACCTCCTGAGTCGCATCGACGACGTAAGGGAAATTGAACGGCGCTTGGTTCTGCCGCCAATCGCCCAGATCGCGGCCCGCCGCCCGCTCCTTCATCTTCTCGAAACTGTCCTCCGGCTCGCGTTCCGGACAATTCGGATTGATTGCAATGACCTGCACTTCCTTATCTTCATAGTCCTTCTGCAGGGCAATCAAACGGTCCTCGTAAGCCTGGGACACCGGACAATGGTTGCAGGTAAACACGACCACCACCAGTTTTGCATCTTCGTAGTCGGCCAACGCATGGGGACGGTCATCGACACCGATCAGGCCAGAGAACTCGGGAGCGTCCTGCCCCAATTCTACACTCGCACCCGCCCTCGACCCGCTCCAGAGCAAGGCGAACATGGCCACCAGAATTACCCCTGTCCAGTTGCGGTTGATCATTTGGCTCCTCCCTCAGTCTCATGCTTTTGAATCGGGTTACTCGCAGCATTGTTGCACGTCGGCAACGGGGAACAAGCCCCGAGGCCCGACAATTTGCATTGGTTCTTAGCATCTGCTCCGAATAACAGGCCAGGAGAAGAAAACGCAGGGGACACGGCGCGCCCCACCCGGCCGCTACCGCGTCCGACCTCCCCGGAGGGGAGGTGAAATCATGCTACTCTTCACCCTCCCGCT
>SLEY01000237.1 GCA_007124535.1 Planctomycetaceae bacterium | reverse complement strand
GCCGCGAGCGAACGGATTTCCGTGCGACGATCCGCCATCCGTTCCTTCAGCGACAGTTGGATCGAACGCTCGGGAACCAGGAAATTGCTCAGCGTAATCGAAGCAGTGCGGTCGATATCGCGGATGTCCTCCCGATACACCCAGGTAGGCACTTCCAAGACCGTCGTGGTTTCACCCCGTCCATTGATCAGCATCCGCATTTCGCCTTTTTCCAACGGAACGGAGGTCGCCGATTCATCGTCTTGCCATTCGATTTCGCCATCTCGGGTAAAGACACGCACGACGTTCAGGGCGTTACCCTCCTCCGGATGAGTGCCGGGAGGCAGCCACCGCCGGACTTCCACGGCGACCTCGGAAGCCCCCTCCACAAACGTGATCGTGCTGGTTCGGCCGTCCAGATGCAGATGCACCCGGTTTTCGGGAATGCCAGCGGTGGCAATGTACGCTCGCCCATAATTGATCCCAAGGGTTGCGTCTCCCTCCGGGCTGGGGGGCGTCAAGTGAACCGCGGATGGTTCCGCAAACAGGACTTGAATCCCCGGCGCCAACACAATCTCCGGGCGATAAGCGGGGAGCACCTGGAGCCGGTCGCCGACGAACAGTTTGGTCCGCGCAGTCAACCGATACCAGTCTTCCGTCTCCTCATCCCAACGGATCGGGAAATGGAGATCCTGGGTCTTGACATAGCCTACTTCTGGCTGAGTGGACTCCTCATCCAGAACGGGGTCTTCGGACGGGTCGGACGCGTCGGACGGGTCGGACGGGTCGGACGGTTCGGGCGTGTCAGGCGTGTCGGACGTGTCGGACGGGTCGGACGGGTCGGACGGGTCGGACGGTTCGGGCGTGTCGGTCGGTTCGGGCGTGTCGGGCGTGTCGGCCGGGGCGGACGTGTCGGAGGGGTCGGGCGTGTCGGACGGGTCAGACGGGTCAGGCGGGTCGGGCGTGGGGCGCGGGTCGGTTGGTTCTGTTTCTTGTGGTGGGACGATTTCGGCTTCTGGCGGTCCTGCCGCCATTCGCAACAGGGGGTGCTCGCGATTCCAAGGGCCCATCACACGGAGGACGATCGCCGAAACAAGGAACGCCAGCGCCAGGGTCATCAATAATGGCCGCCACACAGTGGGCTGGCCGGCGCGCAAATAGTCCGGCACTTGCCTTCGGTCCCCCCTGCCGGCTGCTGGAGCGATGGAATAGGCGCTCAGGGCTGGCGAATCGCTGGTCGCTGGAGGGGAATCCACGTCCTCGGACTCCCCGTCCGTTGCGGAAACCGCTGAATCCGCCCCCGGAACCTCACCTCTTACCCCGTCCGCAGGCGGGATATCGGATGCCGCCACTCGGTCCGTTTCTGGCGCACCCAAGCGATACATGCGGTCCCGTAACGCCGGCTCCACTTCCGCGGGTTCGCCCAAAATAATCGCCAGGATCTGATGGCAGACGGCAACCTCCGCCAAGTGGGCATCCGACTCCAAACACATCCGCTCCAATTCGGGTACCCGCTCGCCATCCAAGACGTTGTCCAAGTACTCGGCAACCGTGTTCGGATCCAAGCCCACGCCCTTGCCTTCCAACGCCGGCGCGTTCAATCGGGGACGTTGGCTGGCATTGCCAATCCGTTCCACCAAGCTCTTTGCGAAATCGCTCACCTCGACCTTGCGCTTCAAATCGGCCGCGTCTGCCGGGTCGAGCACGTCGTCCAAATACGCTAAAAGAGTTCGTAACGTCAGTCTCATGACAAATCCCGCCTGTTCAATGACTCCGACCACCTGACCGGATCACCCCGAGTTCTCCGGACGTCTTGGTTAGTGCCAGCGGAAGGCGGCAGCCGTACAAAAAAATGGATTAGCTTACAAGAATTCTGCTTTTCACCCGAACGGAACGAAAACCACGATGTCGAACGCCGGGTTCGAACTGCTGTACGAAGAAGGACCGTGCTTGGTCGTTGTGAAACCGGGGGGGGTGTTGACCCAAGCCCCCCCGGCGATCGATAGTCTGGAAGTGCGAATCAAGCGGTTTTTGAAACACCGCGACCAAAAGTCGGGGCGCGTCTATCTGGGCGTCCCCCACCGGCTGGACCGCCCCGTTTCGGGTGTCATGGTTTTCTGCAAACATGTGCGCGCCACCCGTCGCCTGGCTCACCAATTCCAACAACGCACCGTTCACAAGAGGTATCTTGCTTTGGTTGAAAATTGTGTTTCGCCTGAAGAGGGGGTTTGGGAAGATTTCGTGCGCAAAATTCCAAACGAGGCTCGAGGCGAAGTGGTGGCCGCACACCATTCCGAAGCGCGCCGCGCCGTGCTGCGATATCGCGTGCTAAACAGTGGCTCCACCGGCAGCTTGCTGGAAATCGAACTGCAGACCGGACGGATGCACCAAATTCGGATCCAGGCGGCAGCCCGAAATCACGCGATTTGGGGGGACACGTTCTACGGTTCGACTCGATCCTTCGGTCCGTCGAGCGGCGACCCGCGTGATCGCTGGATCGCTTTGCACGCCGCCGAACTTGGTTTTCGTCACCCGATGACCCAAAAGCCGGTATTGCAGCGCGCCCCCTTGCCCACACCTTGGCAAGCGATCGAAACAAGGGATACTTCCCTAACCAAGTTCTTGGCAGAGAAGGAGATAACTGATCTTGTTTTCTGATTGCTCGACGCTCCCGCACTCCCGTTATCCGTCGATTTCCCGTCGGCGATTGCGAATCGGAGCCGTGTCCTATTTGAATTCCCAGCCATTGGTGGACAGCCTGGCGCAACATTTTCACGATTGGGAAGTGACCTACGACGTGCCCAGTCGCTTGGCAGACCATCTGGCAACCGGTCAATTGGATGTGGGTTTAATTCCCTCGATTGAATGGATTCGGAACCCGACTTACGTCCGCGTATCAAATGCCTGCATCGGTTGCCGCGGCCCGGTGCTGAGTGTGAAACTCCTCAGTCGCGTACCGATCGCTCGGATCCGAACCCTGGCTCTGGACGCGGGCTCGCGAACCAGTGCGGCACTGGTCCAGATCTTATTGCAGGAGCGTTTTGGTCTTCGTCCGGAATGCCTGGCCCTGCCGCTGGACTGTGCACCTCATTCCTCTGACGCCGATGCAATTCTGCTTATTGGTGACCGCGCGATCTCTCCTGAGGAGGGTGAATACGTTGAGACGTGGGATTTGGGCCAACAATGGTGGGATTGGTCGGGTTTGCCCTTCGTCTTTGCTGTTTGGGCCGCCCGTCCGGGAGTTCCTGTTGCCGCTCTGGCTTCCGGTCTGGCTGCGGTGCGGGACGAAGGCTTGGCGAATCTGGAGCGAATCGTGGCGAAGCATGCGGGACGTGCGGGCCTGAGTCGGCATCAGGCGCTATGCTACCTGCGGGACAACCTGCACTTCTATTTCGGCGCGGAACAACAGCAGGGCTTGCACCTGTTTGCCCGTTACGCGGCCGATTTCCTCACGCCGATCTCCCGGGATGCGGTGCTGCCGTGATCGAACTCTGTTTGCAAAAGCCGTTGGAGGGCGAGCGACTTACTCCAGACGAGGGGCTCGCCTTGTTGGCCAGTCGCCATCTGACTCCGTTGGGCGCCGCCGCCGAGGCTCTGACGCGGGTACGGCACCCAAAGCCTTATCGTACCTACAATATCGACCGCAATATCAACTATACGAACGTCTGTTCTGCCCGTTGCGATTTCTGCGCCTTCTCGCGGCGGCCGGATAGCGGGGAGGCCTACGTGTTGCCACGCAACGTTCTGTTAGCCAAGGTTGCGGATACGGTCCGGCAAGGCGGGGAGCAGATTCTACTTCAGGGTGGATTGCACCCCGATTTGCGACTGGATTGGTATGTCCAGATGTTGGCGGACGTCAAACAGCATTTTCCGCAAGTGAATATCCATGGTTTCAGTCCGCCCGAGATCCATCATATTGCTCGACTCAGCCGGCTACCTGTCCGCTCGGTCCTGGAACACCTTCGGGACGCCGGTTTGGGCAGCATCCCGGGCGGGGGAGCGGAGATTCTGGTCGACCGGGTACGAAGGCAGATCACCCGTGGCAAGGTGCTGACGGACGACTGGTTGGAGGTGATGCGGATTTGGCACGAGATGGGCGGTCGAAGTACCGCCACGATGATGTTTGGCCATGTGGAGCATTTGGCGGATCGCATCGAGCATCTTGACCGACTGCGGCGGCTGCAGGACGAAACCGGCGGATTCACCGCCTTTATCGCCTGGACGTTCCAACCGGCGGCACGTTCGCGAATCCGGAGACCGAAGGCGGGCGCCTTCGAATACCTGAAAACTCTGGCGGTAGCGCGGCTATTCCTGGACAATTTTCCCCACTTTCAGGCAAGCTGGGTCACCCAGGGGCTGAAGATCGGCCAGCTGGCATTGCTCTTCGGAGCGGACGATATGGGCAGCTTGATGCTGGAAGAGAACGTGGTCGCCCAGGCGGGGGTCGCTCATCACGTGAGCCTGCCGCAGATCCGGAACGCGATCCGGGAGGTGGGTTTCGAACCGCGTCAGCGGAATGTGTTTTACGAGTTGGTCCCTGAGCGGCCCTGATTTCTGTCAGAATCTAAGCATTTGCCAAGAAATTACGGTCGCGTTCGTCGCAGCTGTCCCGGTTCCCGCCGCGCTGTGGCCGGTCTCTGACCGAGCCACCCGGCCGACCGCCGCGCTCCCCTATCGGTGGAGACCTCCGGTCGGCGGTTTCGGCGGGGTCAGAGACCCGCGCCGAGCAGTGCGACTGTGATTTCTTGGCCGATGCTAACGGTCTTGGTGTTGATTTTGGGCTTCGATCGCCTGCAGTTTGTAGATCAGGGCTCTCCGGCTGATCCCCAGTTTCTTGGCGGCTTGGGTCCGGTTGCCGTTGCATTCCTCCAAGGTGGCCAGGATGGCCGCCCGTTCCATCTGGGAGAGGCGGCCGGGTGGGGAGGAGGTGTCCTGATCGGGTGAGGCGGCGGCGCGAGCGATCTTGGCCGGCAGGTGTTCCGGCAGAATCACGTCGCCACGGCACAACAGGCAGGCCCGCTGAATGGCGTTGCGCAACTCGCGGACATTGCCCGACCACGAGTTGACCAACAGGCAATTCATGGCCTGAGGCGACATCCGCACGGGCCGGCCGGCAAACTCCGTGGCGAAGTGGCGGGCCAGTGGCAGGACGTCGTCGGGCCGGTCCCGCAGTGGGGGGATCGCCAGCTCGATCACATTGATTCGATAGAACAGATCTTCCCGAAAACCGCCCGTTGCCACCTCCTCTTCCAAATTTCGATTGGTGGCGGCGATCAACCGAGTATCGATCCGCACCATGCGATCGCTGCCCACGGGCGACACCTCGCCCGTCTCCAGGATCCGGAGCAATTTCGGCTGCAGGGTCAACGGCAGTTCACCGATTTCGTCCAGCAGCAGGCTGCCGCCATCGGCCGCGCGAAAGAACCCTTGGCGCGATTCGGCTGCCCCGGTAAAAGCCCCTTTGGTATGCCCGAACAGCTCGCTTTCGATCAGAGTTTCCGGCAAACTGGCGCAATTGGCGGCGATCAACGGCCCCTCGGCCCTGGGGCTCCAGGCATGGATCAGGCTGGCCACGACCTCCTTGCCCGTTCCACTTTCGCCGGTGATCAGCACGGGCACATCCGAGGGGGCGACCACAGCGATCGTATCCAGCAACCGGCGCATGCTCGGACTCTTCCACACCATTCCGGGTGGCAGGATTTTCCCCGCTGCCGGTGAATCCTGCGACCCTTCTTTTGCAAGGTCCAAATGATCGGTGATCGCAACCCGTAATTCTTCCAGGTCAATGGGCTTGGAGAGGTAGTCTTCGGCGCCCGCCCTTCCGGCGATCAAGGCTTGGCGAGGATCGGCATAGGCGGTGATCAGCAATACGGGCAAGTCGGCATCCCCTTTGCGGATTTCGGCCAATGTCTGCAAACCGTCGATTCCCGGCAGACGGACATCCAACAGCACCATGTCCGGGCGGTGCTTGCTCAGCTCGTTCAATGCCTGTTCGCCACTGTCCGCCTGGACGGTCTGGCAACCGAGGGAATCCACGAAACCGCCCAGCAGTTGGCGTTGGGATGCGTCGTCATCGACGATCAGGATGGTGGGTGGGTTAACTGCCATGAATTTCATCCAACCAGAAGACAGCCCCTCCGGAGGTACGGGGGGCATAGCCGGTGGTCCAACCGTGTGCGGAGGCGATCCGCCGCACAATGGCCAAACCCAGCCCCGTGCCTTCGGAACGGGTCGTGAAATAGGGAACGAACAGAGAAGCTTGCGCGGACGGCTCCACCCCGGGGCCGCGATCCATGACCTCGATCCGCAGGCGGTTTCCGCACCCCTGCGCCAAGCGGATCGTCACCGCGTCCCCCTCGGGTGCAAATTCGATCGCATTCTGCACCAGGTTGAAGAGCACTTGGCGCAACAGTTCCCGGTCGGCACGCAGCCGCTTGCCGGGTGGAACCTGTTGTTCGAACTGGCATTGCAAGCGTTTGGCTTCCAAGTCGGGTTGGAGGATCGCCTGCAGTTCGCCGACCAATTCGGCCAGGTCGACGTCGGTGCAGTGGGGATCGCAAGGACGGGCGAAAGCCAAGAACTGGTTGATTCGTGCCGTGACCCGATCGCATTCCTCAATCACGGCCTGCACATAACGTTCTTGTTCGGCCGTCTCGGTTTGGCGACACGCCAGCCGCTGGGTCCAACCGCGGATCAGGCCCAGGGGATTCCGGGTTTCATGGGCCAATCCGGCAGCCGCCTGGCTTAGATCGCGCCAATGTTGGGTCTCCACTTCCAGCACCCGGGCTCGGCCGCGAGCCGTCACCAGTCGGACACTGGCACGCCACGCGGCGGTGATGCTGATCAGCACCAACCCGCCCGCCAGGACAACGGAGAAACTAGTCCAGGCGGCGCGCCGGACCAGTTGGTCATGGCGAGCCCGATCCAGGACAAGCGCTGCGTGAAACCGTCCTCCCGTGGCGAACGTGCGCACCTCCTCGGGCGGTGCATCTTGCCGCCAACCAAGCCCGCGGCCCGTACCGTAACCCATGCCTCGGCCAGCTCCCGCTCCGTCTCCCATTCCCATTCCCATTCCCGTTCCCGATCCCGCTCCCATCCCCGTTCCGGCTCCCGGGCCCGCTCCGCTTCCCGCGCCCGGCCCCATTCCAGGACCTTCGGCCGTCGACTCGATTTCGAAACTGGCCATCACCCGGAAACCCGTCTCGTCCCATTGCTCGCTGGCAAAACCCGACATGCCGCTTTCCAGCAACTCGATTTCACCCGCTTGCAAGAAACGCTTGCCATCGTCGGAAAAGACCGCGACCACGCGAACATTCTGGGAAAGTGTCAGTTCTTCCAGCATCCCCTCCAACTGCTGTTCAAAGAAACGGCCCAAGCGGCGATGCGAGCGAATACCCCCCAAGAGAGCTGTCATTACCGAATCTGCCGATTGCCGAGTGGATTCCTCGATCAGCGTCCGTTCGTACCGAAAACGTTGGTACTGCCATAGTCCGAACGCGGACCAGGTGGCCAACAGCAGAACCACGCCCGTAATTCGTTTGGCAAACACCTCCGCACCTCGCTCAATTGGAAGGGCCGTAGCGAAAACCGCCGTTGACAGGCATTGTGTGACCGTTGACGAACCCGGCGGCCGGGGAAACCAGAAAACGCGCCACGCGGGCCACGTCCGCAGGCTGTCCCCAACGTTCCAGCAGCGATTCCCGAGAAGCCCGTTGCTGCCAACCCTCGGAGGCCTGCTGGCCCCAGGCGGTTTGGATCCAGCCGGGGGCCAGGCAATTGACCCGCACCGACGGTGACAATGACTGGGCCAGACTCCGCGAAAACGCCATCACCGCTCCTTTGATCGTGGCAAACAATTCACCCGAATCGCCGCCCATTCCTTGTTCCGCCTGATCCCAACCCATATTCAGAATCACGGCCGGGTCGCCCCCCTGATAGGCCGAACGCATCTGCTGGCCGATCCCTCGGGAGAGCCAAGTGGTCGCTCGAACCTCGACCCGCCACAAGTAATCCAGTTTTTCCTGAAAGGACCATCCGGCCGCCTCCCCGGTCAGCACATCACCACCCGCATTGTTCACCCAGATCTCCACTTTGTCCTGCCAATCCCACGCCGAGTGGATCAGCGGATCGAGTGCGGCCACGTGGCCCAGGTCAGCCACCACGACGGTTGATTGGCGGCCGCGGCGGCGGATCGCCGCCGCCACCTGCTCGGCCGCCTCGCGGCGTGCCCGAGTGTGAATCAACACATCGGCGCCGCCTTCGGCCAACTCCAGCGCGATGGCCCGCCCGATACCCGATGAGGCCCCGGTGACCACGGCGGTCTTGCCTGCGAGTTCTCCCGGCATCACGTGACGCTCGTATTTCACTCCTACTTAAAGGATGAACGGCCGACAATCGGTCGGCCACGCCCTGTCTAACCATTCTACGCATTGAGCAGGTTTTGAAACGACTTCTTCATCAGTTTCTCGGGTGATCGACCGCGAGACACCGCCTTCTTTCCCCCGCAAGATAATGGATTGCCCGCCCGTTGTCCACGCGAGGCCATCAAGGCCGGAAGTTGCCTTGCTGCGCGTTCCCGTAGGTTGGGCATTCCTGCCCGACGGACGTAGGGTCACCAACAAGAACGTCGCACGGATTACGAATCCCTCACTACGGATCCACCATGGGGATCGTCGGGCAGGAATGCCCAACCTACGGACCGATTGTGTACACATCGTTCGAACCGTTTTGTTCCCTCATGTGGGTGCTATATAACGTCAATGATGACTTGCGGCACTGGCTGCCTGGAAAGCAGTCGAGCGGATCCGGACTCCGCTGGGCGGTCACGAAATATAGCGATTATGAAGAGCGTGGGGGTTCTTCGGGATCTGCGGCCGCACCTTCGCTACTTGGAGAAATAGCGGTACTTGCCTTTCAACCGGTACAGGACGCCAAGTCGATACCAGCGGAGGATTCGCCGATGGCACAGAACGATTTACCGACAGGGGGGTAGCGAAGATGAAATGCGTACAGCTGGCTCTGGCGATCGCCTGGACTCTTGCCGCATTCGCGGGGCAGGCTTCCGCACAAGCTCCGGTTTGGAGAGTGGCTCACATGGAGGACAACCCGTTTCTGGACGAAACGGAACCGTCGCCGAGCAATGCGTTGGTCGTGGAGGACGAGGAACCGTCGCCGAGCAATGCCATCATCGTGGACGACGAGAAGACCGATTGGGCTCCGGAATTTGTCTCGCCGATAAGGCCGGAATTCGAGTCCGGCGTGGGGTACGAGTGCTACGCAGCTTCGTGTGATCCCGCCCTGAGCCTGTTCAGCGCGGACTGGGGCGGATTGAACTTCGGCGGGTGGACGCAAATCGGTTACCATACCAAAGAAAGCATCGGCGACGGCTTTTTTGACTATCCCGACCGGGTGGCCGTGCACCAGCAGTGGCTGTATGCGGAAAAAGTGGCGGACGGCTCCTGCGGCATGGATTGGGGCTTCCGCTTTGACG
>SLEY01000034.1 GCA_007124535.1 Planctomycetaceae bacterium | reverse complement strand
CTGCGGCTGATTTTGCCGCAACTGGAACTGACCTACGTGATTCGTGACGAGGTGCTGTTGATCACCACCCCTGAGGCCGCCGAGGACCGCATGCTGACCAAAGTCTATCCGGTAGGCGACCTGGTCATTCCGCCCATGGGCGCCATGGGCGGCGGCATGATGGGCGGCAGCATGATGGGCGGCATGGGAGGTGTCGGCGGCATGGGAGGTGTCGGCGGCATGATGGGGAACATGGGTGGCATGATGGGGGACATGGGCGGCGGTATGTTCTGCTGGGTTGCCCGCGAAGTCTATGGCGCCGACGACCCGCGCTGGCTCGAGTTCCGCGAGTGGTTGTTCACCGCTGCTCCCGATTGGCTTTTCCATCTGTACGGCACGTACGGCGAAGACTTTGCCCTCTGGATCCAAGACAAGCCGTGGGTGAAGGTTGCGGTCCGCAGCGCGATGGATGTGGCCATCGACTCCCGGAGGCAATTGGCCGAATTGCGGCGGCATGCCGGAGATCATCCCGGAGAGAGCCGCGTCCGCGGGTTGTCCCCGAGGGTGACACGTCGGAGCACCGCGATGTTCGCCGTGGACGATGATCTGAGTTTGTCGTTGGGCGAGGACAACCGCGTGGAGTGAATTAACGGCCGGGGAAGCCCTGAGACGGCCGTCCAATTAGCTGGGTTATTGCAGCCCGATAGGCGGTTTTTTCGGGGTGTGAGATAGGGGATTAGGCCAAAGTTGTGACGCCACAGGGCGTCAAAGAGTTTCGAGGGTCATGAATCACGGAGAATCGGACGATGCGTAATCACACGAAAGTCCAGAATTTCGGCTGGCTGTTGGGTTTGTTGGTACTGCTGGTCGCGCCAATCGACGTCTGGGGCGCGGACAGAGCGCCCGCCGAGGCGAGGCAGGTCGAGTTTTTTGAGGCGATTGAGGCAGGTGAAATCGAGGTTGAGTTTATTCCGCGAAATGCCGAGCAAGCCAACGTGTTCATCGAGAATCAAGGCGAGGAACCGCTGGCCATCCAGTTGCCCGATGCCTTTGCCGGTGTTCCGGTGCTCGCTCAATTCGGTGGGGTTGGCGACGTTGGTGGTCTCCAGGGCGGCGTGGGCGGCACGAGCGGCATGCAAGGGATCGGTGGCGGCATGGGCGGCGTGGGCGGCGTGGGTGGCATGGGCGGCGTGGGCGGCATGGGCGGCATGTTTAACGTCGAACCCGGCCGGATCGGCCGGATTCAGGTGACCACGGTATGCCTGGAACACGGAAAAGAAGATCCGAACCCACGCGTCCCCTACGAAATTCGCCCCATCGAAACCTTCACCGACAACCAAGGCGTGATCGAAATCTGCCGCATGCTCGGCCACGGGGAGGTGCCTCAGGGGGTCGCCCAGGCCGCCGCGTGGCACCTTACGGACCGTCTTAGTTGGAAAGAGCTGGCCACGATGAATCGAGTGCAATTGAGAAGCGGCCATTTCGAACGGTTTTTCTCGCGTCAAGAAGTACGGCTTGCCATGCGGGTGGTGGGTGAGGCGAATCGCCGCGCCGAGCAGAGCCAGGTTCCGTCTTCCGATTCGCAGGGCCAATACTAGCGGGAATTCGAGGCCGACGTCCGGTGTTGGCCTTGACTCGCACAAATGGAACACCCTACGTCCGACCCGTGTCGGCAGCGGGGTTGCCACGATCCAATCTTCGTCGACAAATGACGACCGACCTGCTGGGCAAAGCGCATCCTTGGAGGGACGGATACGGCCAGCGATGTGAGAAGCAGTTCGGGTGCCGTGAACGCTTTGCGGTGGGTGGCGACGTTCCGGTGGGTGGGCTTCTCGCCTCGGGAAAGCGGGAGCCAACAAATCCAGGTCTTCTTGCTTGGGCCAATTGTTCTATGGGCCAGCCAAGCCCCCGTCCCGTTTCCTTCTTCGTCCGCTCTGGATTTCGCACGATCGCTGGGGGAGGAGCGCAGCGAAAGGACCCGCCAAAGCGGCGTCGAGCCACCGGACTCGAAGGGAATCGCTCAGAAGATGCGGGCGAGGGCACCGCCGTCCACGACCAGGCAGGTGCCGGAGATATAGCTGCCGGCGTCGCTGGCCAGCAGGAGGGCGGGGCCCATCAGTTCGTCGGGATTTCCCCAGCGTCCCAGGGCGGTTCGGCCGCCCAGCCGATCCTGCTGCTCGGCGCTCAAGATCGACATGGGCATTTCGGTTGCGATGGGTCCGGGGGCGATGCAGTTGACCGTGATGCCGTAGGGGCCCAGGTCGAGGGCACTGGCCTTGGCCATCGCGATCAGCGCGGCTTTGGTGGCCGAATAGGCATTCCGCTGGGCCGTACTGGCCAGGGCCATGATGGACGAGATATGAATCACCCGCCCCCAACCGCGCTGTTTCATGCCCGGCGCCAGGGCCCGCGTCAGGGCCATGGCGCTGGTCAGGTTCAGATCCAGGAGATACTGCCAGTCGTCGTCGCGGATCTGGTCGATGGGGGCGGGGATGTTCCAGCCGGCGTTGTTGACCAGGATATCGATTTTGCCCAGCTGCTGGAGGGCCTGTTCCGCCAGGCGGTCGGTATCGGAGCGGAGCGACATATCGGCGGCCAGGCAGGCGACGCGGGAGCCGGAGTCCTCCCGGATTTCGGCCGCGGCGGCTTCCAGCGGCTGCGAGTTGCGGCTGCACAAGAACAGTTCGGCTCCGGCCCGGGCCAAGGCCCGGGCGATGGATTTGCCGATCCCCTTACTGCTGCCGGTGACCAAGGCGCTGCGGCCCTTCAAATCGAACATGACAGGCTCCCTTCGTGAGCGAGGGGGAGGGACGGAGCGGCGGCTCAGGTCGCGGACCGGCTCCGCCCATCCTCGCGGCATTTCAAGTACAGTTGCAGGTGTTCCAGCCGCAGGCCGGGTAGCTGCTCCAACAGCGGGCGGAGACGCCGCGGCGCTCGCTGGCCGACCACCCGAGCCAGCCGGTCCAGGTGTTCCGGTCCCAATACCCATTCGGCTCGACTGGGAAGCCCCTGGTCCTCGGCCTGCAGCAGGTGGGCCAGGATCTGCGAGTCGTCCAGACGGCGAATCTGCTTGCACTGCTCGATATCGAACCCCTCCCAGAGCAGCCGCCAGGTCCAGTAGCAACTGGGCTGGACCGGGGCCCGCTCCAGACGGCGGGCGGGTTCGGGGAGCGGCGTTTGCTGGCCGGCCGCCGCCTGCGGTTCCCGTTCCCCGGCCGTGGGCAATTCGCTCGTCGCCTCGCTTGTCCCCGGGCCCGCCAGTTCAAGCACCTCGTCCCAATCCTCGGAGGCGAATTCGTCCGCGTCGAATCCGAAAGACGCTTCCACTTCGTGAGCCGGGCGCCAGGTGTCCTCGTCCGGCACATAGGCGCCGGCCGATTCGTGGAGCCCTTCCTCGTATCCGAAACTCGGGGGCGAATCCGAATCCGAAGCCGAAGCCGAAGCCGATCGGTTTCTTGCAATCAACTCCAGCAACGCCCGGCCGTACATCCGCACCGTCACTTGGCCGATCCCCTTGATCTCCAGGAGTTCTTCCAGTTCGGCCGGCTTGAGAATAGCCAACTGAGCGATCGCGGCGTTGGTCAGCACGCGGTAGGCCGGCAGACTTCGTTCGGCCGCCGTCTCGCGGCGCCAGGCGCGCAAGGCGGTCAGCAGTTCCGCATCGGGAGGCGGGAGTTCGGATTCCGGGGGAACATCCCGGGTACGGGTCACCGCGGTTTCCGGCGTCTCCTGCCGGGCGGCCGAGGGGTCGCGCAGTCGGGCCCGCAGTTCCGGATTCAAGACGAACGACGGCGGCAGGGGGGTCTGCTCGCGCATCACCTGGCCGCCCGCCTCGGTCAGCCGGACCACCGGCCGATGCCGCTCGATATCGTGCTGTTCGATCAGTCCCGCCGCCAGCAGCGCCTCCAGCAACTCCAGCACCTCCGTCTGGCTCAACTCGCGCAGCAACCCGAAGGTGCTCAACCGGTGCAAGCCGGAGCGACTGATTTTGGCGGCTCGCGAGCCGCACAGCATCTGGGCGATCATGGTCTTGCCGAAACGACCGCCGGCGCGGGCCACGGCACTCAGGGCGATCCGCACGGTGCGGACGATCCGCGGCTCTCCCGCCAGCGAGACGGACGGCGGGCTCCCCCGGGGCGCGCGGCCGTGGCGCGAGCAGCAGTCGCAGTTCCCGCACGACTGCCGGTTGGGATCGCCGAAGTATTCCAGGATCTCCACTTGGCGACAGCGTCGGGTGCGGGCGTAACGGATCACCCGCTCCAGCTTGGCATACTCCGCCTGCCGCCGCGCCGCGAGTTCCTCGAAATCGATTTCCAGCTGGTCGAACGGGCGGCTGCGGTCCAGCATGTGCATGGCGCGGCCGCGAAAGGGGGCCACATAGTCGAAACACTGCAGTTTGTTCAATTCCCGCAATGCCCGCGCCAGCGCCTCGCGATCCAACTCTGCGGCCGCGGCCAGCCGCTGGGGATGGAAGTAGACTCGCTCGCCCCGCCGATCGCCCACGATCCGCTGCACCTGGCGCAAAACCTTCTGCTGCGTCTTCGCCTCCCGCGGCAGCAGATCGACCAGGTTCGGCAGATCGCTGTCGATCCGCACCGAGGCGCGGTTCGCGCCCGAGTCCAGACGTTCCAGCACCCCCGCCTTCTCCAGCAATCGCTCGCAGGCGCCCACCCCCTCGGCGCCGATCGGCAAATCCAGCCGCTCCTTCAAGTCTTCCAGCGTAATCTCGATCGGATCCTCGGCCAGCGAGCCCAGGTACGCGTAGACCGCGGCGACCGACTCTCGCGAAGGGTACCCGTTGTCGATGAAGAACTCCTGGATGTACCGGTCCTGGTAGGTATACAGCAGCAGGCACCGCGAAGGCAGCCCGTCCCGGCCCGCGCGACCGGCCTCCTGATAGTAGGCTTCCAAGGTACCCGGCAGATTGTAATGCACGACAAAGCGCAGGTCCGGTTTGTCGATGCCCATGCCGAAAGCGTTGGTCGCCGTGATGATCTGCAACCGATCGGCCATGAAGTCTTCCTGCACTTGCCGGCGGTCGGCCGGCAGCATGCCGGCATGGTACACGCCGACATTCCGTTTCAGGCTGTCGGCGATCAAGCGGCAGACTTCCTCGCAACGTTTTCGCGACGACGCGTAGACGATCCCCGCCCCCGGCGTCTCGCGGAGGAATTCCAGCAGCTGAGCATCCTTCTCGCGGCCGTTGCTGACGTCCCGCACCTCGAAACGCAGATTCTCCCGGGCGAACCCGGAAACGAACACGCGGGGCGAACGCAGATCCAGCATCCGCGCGATGTCGTCCCGCACATCGGGGGTCGCGGTCGCCGTCAGAGCGATCGTCTGCGGGTTGCCCAACCGCTGGCGGAAGCGCCCCAGCCGGGCGTAGTCCGGCCGGAAGTCATGTCCCCATTCGCTCACACAATGCGCTTCATCCACCGCCAGCAATTGGAGCGGGACGCTCCGCACCGCCTCCAGAAAACGCTGGCTCCGCAACCGCTCCGGAGCCACGTACACCAAGTCGTAACCGCCGGCGGCCATCTGTTCCAGCCGTAACTGCTGGTCGGCCGGAGCCAGCGAGCTGTTCACGAACGTCGCGCGGATCCCCCGCAAAGCTAACGCATCGACCTGGTCCTTCATCAGGGCAATCAGCGGCGAGATGACCAGCGTCACCCCCTCGCGGGCCACCGAAGGCAGTTGATAACAGAGGCTCTTGCCGCCCCCCGTAGGCATGATGCACAGGCAATCCTCACCGTGGAGAATCGCATCAATGACGTCGCGCTGAGCCAGTCGAAAACTCGACAACCCGAAACGGGCCAAACATTGCTCGGGATCCAATACGGCGGCACGAGACATCGGGTTTTGTCCTGAATGAAGGAGAACAAGCGACCACTATAACCGTTCGCTGGTGTCTGCACCAGTGCCGCCACGGTTTTGTTCGAGCGTTCCGCGGAGAAAACCAGGCACGGATTGAAGGCGCAGGCAGCGGCCTTGCCCTGCGCTGGGAAGAAGAGTACGGTTATATCGCACGCGGTTGAAGAGGGCCCGTTCCGCAGATCGTTCCACGCCCGGCCAAGGGCGGCGACGTGTTGGCTCTGCCGGTGTCTCCGGCGGGGCATGAAACGAGCCAAGAAACTGCCGCGCGCGGGATCACCGTTGATTTGCCGTCCCCGTATTTCGCCGTTCTTTAGAGGGGCTGTGCGTATGCTCGTATTTGCTAACCCGGTTGGTTTCGGACCGCTTTGGTTCGATAACCTTGCCACCGCCGACGGCTTTCCGGTTGCTTATGATCCGCAAGCTCGGGCCTTCCTGCCCGTACCGCCGTTCTGCGCAAACCGGGAAATCATCGGCTGTAACTGGATCGCCCCGGAACAAGGCCACTTCTGCCGCTCCTGCGCGATGACCGCTTTGGCCCCAGACACATCCCTACCCAACGCCCTGCCCAATTGGGCACAGACCGAGGCGGCCAAGCGATGGGTGCTCGACAATCTCGGCCGCTGGCATTGGTTCCGGCCGGAGGATCCGGGAGTGCGGCCCGTCTTCTACATGCTTGCCGAGGGGCCGACGCCAGTGCAAATGGGGCATGCCCAGGGTGTGGTGACCATCAGCGTGGCCGAGGCGGACTCGGTGTTGCGTGTGACCCGCCGCCAAGCATTGGAGGAGCCCTACCGCACGATGATCGGTCATATGCGGCACGAGATCGCCCACATGCTCTGGTGGCGGCTCAGCCTGCGCGACGATTTCTTGGCAGCGTTCCGCGCCAGATTCGGCGACGAACGCTCGGATTATGCGGCGGCGCTCCAACGTCACTATGATCACGGGCCGCCGCCCGACTGGAAACAGCATTTCCTGACCACCTACGCTTCCTCACACCCCCATGAAGACTGGGCAGAAACCGCCGCGCATCTGCTGCACCTGACGGACATTACCGACAGCTTCGTCGCGGCGGGCCTGTCCTCCCCCGAGTTGCCGAGTCCACGTTGGGACCCGTATGCGGAAGCGGACCCCGAACGCCTGATCCATGTGGCCGTCGCGCTCGTCATGCGGATCAATCACATCAACCGGTCGATGGGGTTGTCGGACCTTTACCCCTTCATGCTGCTGGAGACCGCCCGCCTCAAGCTGGCCTTCGTGCATGATTGGCTGCGCCGCGGTGCCCAGGGGCGTTGACGTCTACGCCACCATTCATGGGAGTCTTGCCATACTCGGTAAAGGGGTATAGGGGCAATCCCCATCGTCTGGGGCGTTCAGCGAGCGGTGTCGTCATACAGGGGCAGATGGCGGTAGTAGACTTCCAGCGAGAGCAGATTCATGGTGGTCACGTACAGCCGGCCGGCGTGAGGGGCCCAGCGGTCGGGCAACGGTTGGCGCGGGTCCCAGCTGCCAGCCATCGCGCCTTGGCGGACCTGCGAGTTGACCAGCAGCGGGTGGAGGGCCTCATTCCATTGCTGCCAATAATCACCGCCCATGTGGAACATCACTTGGGTCGCGTAGTACCAGTAGTAGGTATCACGCAAGGGTCGCCGGGAGGACCCTAATTGGGGCAGGTTTTCGGTCAGGTAATCGGCTCCGCGCTGCATGTCCGGCTGGTCGCGGTGCCAGCCCAGGTACAGCCGCATCAGGAGCCCGACCGAGGTCATACTGAGACTGGGTACGCGACCGTGCCGCTGTTCGGCAGTGTCGGGGGCGAAGGGGTTATAGCGGTAGAGGTGGGGCTGATCCTGGGAATCCTGCGAGACATTCAACCAACTGCGGATCTTCTCATAAGCTTCCTGCGGGACTTCCAGATTCGCCAGTTCGCCGCTCTTGAGGGCCATCATGGCCCAGCCGGTGACGGACGTATCGCTGCCGGTGGCGGGCGAGTAGCGCCAGCCGCCGCGTTCCGGATGCTGGGCTTCCAACAAGAAGTCGATGGCCCGTTGGGCCGGTTCTCGCAATTCGGGGTCCTGCGTCATGCCGTAGGCTTCGGTCAGGGCCAGTGCGGCCAGCGAATGGCTGTAGATCCAGACGCTGCGGTTGGATTCGTCGTCCAAGGGTACGAACAGATCGCCGTCTTCGCGCTGGTTTTCCACCAATTGGCGGATTGCGGCAGCGACGCGGTCGGCATACTTGTAGTCCCGATGGTGATAGCCGGCTCCCTGAAAGGCCAGTAAAGCCAGCGCGGTAGCGGCGGTGTCGGAGACCAGGGCCGCGGACGCCTGATCCACGCCTTGGAAGCTCCAGCTGCCGTCGGGCAACTGCTGGCGGGCCAGGAAGGCCAACCCGCGTTCGATGGCTTCCTCCGTCATGGGCGGTGGGGCGCCACCGGGGCGTCCTCCGGGATCTCCGCGTTCCGCTCGCTGCTGGAAGGGCGGAGCGGCGACGATCGCGGCGGTGCGGGAATCGGGCTGCCCTCCCATGTCCCGTCGGGCGAAGCGTGCGGTGCGGGCCGCGACTTGGACACGGTCACGCGAAGCGCGGCGGTGCGGGATACCGACGTCCGTCGCCGGCTGATGGCCCAAACCGCCCGGGCCCGACGGGGCGTCCATGCGGACAGCCAGTCCGCCCTCCGCCGCTTGCCGCCGGACGGGCTGCGCACGGACCTGGGCGGCCAAGTTGTGATCCACGGTCGCTTGTCCCACAGCGGCATCGCCACTGGCGTCCGGCAATTCGATCATCTGGGCGTTGATCGCGCCGAAGGGCAGGTCATGGCGGTCGGTGCGTTCCAGCGGTCCGGCGGTGGCCAGATCGTCGATCGCCGGTCCGGGTTGCGTGCTGGGCGACGCCGAGCGAGTGGTCCGGCCGCTACCGGGCGAGCGGAGCGCGGCCACATCCAGCGTGTCGTCGTCGGCCATGGCCCCCGCGGCTCCCGGTTGCGGCGGGGCCCGGACCCCGCCGGTCCGCCGTGCGGCTTCCACTCCTTGCGCGGCCAGGGGGGTGCTGTCGGGGATGCCGCCCGAATCCGGGCTCCCGGCGATTTGCACCGTTTCCGCTTGGGTCGGGACGGCCAGTGCGGGTCCTCGGGCCGCTCGGGCGGGTCGCTGGGCGCCGCCGCCCGGCACCGGGCTTCCGACGGTCGCTTCCACCGCTTCGGCTCGCCGCACGGGGGCGCCGGTCAGGGAGGGTCCGCTGGCGCCGGGCTGTTGGCCCGAGTCGAGGGCCGGCAGGGCGGATTCGGCCACCGGATTGGTGGGTCCGCCGCGACGGGTTGCCAGCGGGGCGGCGGCGAGTTGCGATTCCAATTCGGTCAAGTCGGCGGGCGGACCTTCGATCTCGCCTCCCGTTGCGGCCGCCGCGGTCTCCGGCAGTGGCGGGGCGGTGGCGGCGGTGCGGCGTGCGAGGCCCGCCACGGGCTCGTCCCCCGCTCCGCTGGGAGCCCGACTTGCATCGGCACGGGCGACCGGTTGCACGTTACCGGTTGACGAAACGGGCGTATCGGGTACCCGCGTGGCGATGTCAGCGGCCGCGGGGGCACTGGCTGCGGCGGTCGCCTCGCGTTGCGTGGAGACCGCGGCGGCGAGGGCTGGGGGCGCCGCTTCGGCCGGCTGGTCCGCAGCGGGCGCCGAGATCGCGGCCGCCAGACGATCCGCGTCCGGCATCCGCGGCGCGCGCGGGCTGCGAGCGGGGGCT
>SLEY01000374.1 GCA_007124535.1 Planctomycetaceae bacterium | reverse complement strand
ACAGTTCCAGGCCGGTTTCTTTCAGCCACGGTTGGATTTTTTGAGGCATGGCGAGCGGTGACCAATGGGCATCATTCGCCACAATGTTGGACATTAGTACGACCGATTGGTGGGTAATCGAATCATCTTTCCATTCCTCTGCCACACATTCCTTTACCCCCCTCCTTTGGCAACCTCGACAATTTGTTGTCGATCTTGACGCATGAAGGGCCTAACGCTACAGGGTCCCAACCAGAAACGGCCATCTTGCTCTGCATTTCTACCTCCTATAAGTGGGGGCTGGGGTGATTCTTGAGTGCGGCGGCTGGACGCCGCTTTCGTTTTGCGGCCGCGTTGTGTTTTCTACGTTTGCAGTTGCAGGAGCGGAGAGAAAGGCACAGCCAAAGCGGCGTCCAGCCACCGCACTCCAAACAAGGGTTCCCTACCATCGGGGTCCATTAGAGAACCCCACAGAAATGCCTTATCAGGCTCGCGCCGGTTCTGGGGAAAACTCGTTGCCGTTTCTTCTCAACCGCCTGGCAAAATATACCGATAGTAACGGTTGTAACGGTTTTCCGGCTTCCGTCAGCTCGGCGGGATACGCCGTCCCTTGTGATTTCCCGAATGAGTCAGCTGCCATGCTCCGCTCAAAACCGGTTTGCGCCCTGTTGTTCGCCCTGCTGCTGAGTACGGGCTGCGCGACGCTGCATCACTCGCCAACGCCCCCCTTGATGGCCACCACTGCGATCGAAGCGGGAATGCCGCGGGAACTCTCCAAGACCGTGATGCCGGAATACGTCATCGAACCGCCCGACATCCTGACGATCGAAGCGCTCCAATTGCTTCCCAAGCCGCCTTATCGACTTCGTACCGGCGATCAGGTGTTCCTCGAAGTCACCAATATCGATCCGGAATACCCGCCTATTAGTGAAAATTTTATAATTCAATTGGGCGGTTCTATTGATCTGGGTCCCCGTTATGGGACGGTGCCTGTCGCCAACCTGACGATCGAAGAGGCGGAACAAGCGATCCGAGAATTCTTCCTGCGACAAAACTGGCGGGCGTCGGTGACGATGTCGCTGATTCAGATGGCGGGAATGCAACAGATCGCGGGGCAGCACTTGGTGGGCCCCGATGGAAAAGTAAATCTGGGGGTTTATGGAACCGTGTCGGTGGTCGGCCTGACCCTGCCCCAGGCACGGGAAAAGATCGAATCCCATCTCTCAGAGTATCTGGAAGAGCCGGAGATCGCCCTCGATATGTTCGCCTTCAACAGCAAGGTCTATTATGTCGTGACCGAAGGCGCCGGGATGGGGGACAATATCATTCGGATGCCGTTCATGGGCAATGAAACGGTCCTGGATGCCATGTCCAATATCGGCGGCATGTCCGCCCTGTCCTCCAAGCATATCTGGATCGCCCGTCCCACGCCCTATTCGGATGAAATTCAAATTCTGCCCATCGACTGGGTGGCGATTACCAGACAGGGCTCGACGATGACGAACTACCAGGTGCTTCCCGGCGATCGAATCTTCATCGCGGAAAACAAACTGGTCGCATTGGATACCAATATGGGTAAACTGTTTTCTCCAGTGGAACGGATGATGGGGTTCAGCATGCTCACCTTGGGAACCCTGCGTAACTTCTCGGGCAGTGTGTTAAGTGGCCGTGGGATCGGTGAACGAAGCTTCTGAGTTGCTGCCCACGGGATATTTCATTGCCGGTTCAAAAATGCGTTGGATGAACTCATGACAGCTTTCCGCTCCCCATGCCGGTTCCTGCTTCAAGCCACCCTGCTGGTCTGGATCGTGGTAACCGCCGGGTGTGTGCATTCCCCCGTGATCCACCATCGTCCGAGCAGTCTGATCAGTCCCCGGCGCTTGGCGAAATTGACGCAGCCGCCTGCGCAGCCGTACTACTGCGCCTCGGATTATGACTATGGCTATCATGGTACGGTGTGGAGAGCTTGGCCCGAGTCGGGGCCGATTCATCAAGGAGCGCACCCCGCCTCGTTCACCACCATCAGCGACCAGGTTGCGGATTGGGAAGACGAGTTCACCGAACCGATTCCCCTGACGTCGCCCGACTATGACGAGTGGTTGGATGATGACTACCCGTTCGTCCCTGATTTCGAATCCGCCCCGGAGCCGGGCAGTTAAGCCGGAGGATCGTTCCTTCCGCTAGGCGACAATCTCACGGCGGCGATCGACGTAGTCCCAGATGACATAACGTTCCAGGTCGCGACCGGCGGTAAAGAACACCCGGCCGCGAGTCGATTCGGCCAGTCGGTGGGCGAACTGCACGTCTTCGCGGGATTGGGACCAGCTGGGCACCAGGAACAGATTCAAGGTGATGCCCTCGCGAGCGCACAAGGCCCCCTCGCGCATGGTCGCTGCTTCGGTCAACGGATCCGGGGGGTACAGCATGTACAGCCAGCTGCCCTCGAAATGGGCGGTCGGGAGACCGTCGGTGATCAAGATGATTTGCCGGTTGGGCGTGTCCTGAGTTGCCAGCAACTGCCTGGCGATCTGCAGGCCATGCTGGATGTTGGTGAAATGCGGCGGGATCAACTGTTCGCTGATGTCCTGGCGGCTCATATCCACCCGCAGGCGAACCCGCGGGTCGTAAATCGTGACCGGCTTGGGGAGCAGTTCGATGATCTCGCCGTCGGGGCGTCGCCGAGCAAACGTGGACATTTCGACGCAATGCAGGCGATCGCCCGGATATTCGCTGCGAATCAGCCCGTTCAAAGCCAGCGCCATCCGCTTGACGTGGACATACTGACCGTCGTAGCGCATGGAACCGCTCATGTCCAGGATCAGCACCGTCGCACATTTCGGCGGGTTCCGCGTTTTATGAACGACGATATCTTCCGGTTGGAAGCGCACCCTGCCCCCCGCACCTTCTCGTACCAAGGCGTTGATCATGGACTGAGGGATGTCCATCTGGGCCAGAGAATCCCCGAACTCGTAGGGTTTGGTCTGCTGCATTTCGACGGCCCCCTCGCCTTGCACCGAGGCGGGATGCCGTCCACTGCGCGAGGCTTGCAGGTGACTGAAGATCCGTTCCAGCAGCTTGCCTTGAAATAGTCGGTAGGCCTGAGGGGTCAGCTGGAAGGCGCCCTGCTCATTTGTCAGCCCTTGGCGCTCCGCCATCTCGCGCAAGTAGTCCTCGACCATCTGCTGCAGCTGCTGTAATCCCCGGATGTCTCCCGGCTCACTGTATTCGGCCAGGGATTCCAAATCGATGACTCCGATTTGAGCTGTTTTTCGAGCCTGTTCGAGCTGTTTGAGGAGTTCATCGATCTTCTCCAATTCCTCCTTGATTTCCAAAGCCTCGGGAACCGTCAGGGGGGTCTTCCCCGTGAAATCGTACTTCGCGGCAAGTTCTTCCACCAGGTATTTCTCGCCCAAGGTCTGGATCAACTGGACCAGCCCTCGAGCGAAAACCGAGCGGTCATCCCCGACGGCATACCAAAGCCGCTCCAAATCGAACAACTGTTCCCCTACCACACTCCGCCGATACTCCTTCTTTAAGGGGGGAGGTGGTTGGAGGCGTTGGGCCCGCCGCACATAGTGACGCTGGGCCGCGCGCAGCACACCCCCAGTCTCGTATCGAGCCAGAATCTTTCGTTTCCGTTCCAAAAGCAGGGCGATCAACGCATCCAACGAAGGTCCCAGGCCAGCGATCTGGTCCGGGTCCAAGTGGACGGCCTGCGATAATTCCTCCGCGGTCAACGGCTTCATGTCGCCGAACCTCAACATGTGCTCGAAAGCGGGCGAGACCACGTCGGCCGGAGGCTGAGTGGGACTGGGAAAATTGCGGGGATCATACTTCTGGTAAGTGTGAATGACCCCACCAACTAACCGTTTGCTTGCCATCGACCTCTCCCGACAACCTTAGGAATTCGGAGACGCGCCATTTGAAGAATCCCAACCGGCACACCAAACCGCTGGAATCATAGGCCCACCGCCACGTTTGGGAAACCGTCCAATCACGAGGCGTTTGCGGACACCGTCGGAAGCCGTCCTCTGTTGGTCCCACGTCCGTAGGTTGGGTATTCCTGCCCGACGATCCCCATGGTGGATCCGCAGTGAGGGATTGGTGATCCGAGGGGACGTTCTTGTCGATGATCACGTGTTCGAGCGGTTTTCGTTCGCAATTACGTGGGTTAGGTAACGTCACCGTGATTTCCGGCACTACGTGACGAGCGACTCCGCGCAGATTACACTGGACAAGCATCCGTGCAACTCGGTCGATCTTCCAAGAAAGGGGCAATTGCCATGACTCCACACCCGTTCCCGTCTCGACGGCTCCCGTTCGCAGGTTGCCCGCGGTCGTTCTCCAATCGCGGCAAGACAGTGACGGGGACCTGCTGCTGCTTGCTCCCCGTCCTGCTTCTGTGGATCCTGCCCGCCGCTTCCCCCGCGTGGTCCGCATCGCCCGGGGAAGGTCGGCCGAATGTGCTGTTCATCGCCGTGGATGACCTACGCCCCGAGATCGAGGGCTTTGGCGTGGACGACATGGTAACCCCCCATCTGGACCGTCTGGCCGCACGCGGCGTCCGGTTCAACCGAGCCTATTGCAACATCGCGGTGTGCGGGGCGTCGCGGGCCAGCCTGATGACCGGGCTGCGCCCGACCCCCACACGGTTCACTTCCTTCCGAACTTGGACCGAAAAGGAAGCGCCAGGCGTGCCCACCTTGCCCGGCGTCTTCCGCGAACACGGCTACCAGACGGTCAGCAACGGGAAGGTGTATCATCATCGGGACGATGACGCGGGGGCTTGGACCCAGCCGCCGTGGCGGTCAGATAAACCCAGTATCTGGTGGGCATTGGAGGAGAACCGGGCGCTGGCCACGGGGGACAACCGCGGACCCGCCTACGAATGGGCCGACCTGCCGGATGAACTTTACCCCGACCATCAGGTCACCGACCGCACCTTGGCCGACCTCCGACGATTGGCGGAACAGGAGCCGCCGTTTTTTCTGGCCTGCGGCTTCTATCGGCCTCACCTGCCCTTCGTCGTGCCTCAGAAGTACTGGGATCTTTACCCGGAGGACCAGACGTCGCTGCCTGACAATATGTTCTTTCCCCATGATCTGCCCCAAGCATTTAACTATAATTGGGGCGAATTGCGGCGCTATCATGGTATCCCGCGACAGGGGCCGGTCTCGACGAACACGGCCATCCAGTTGATCCGCGGGTACCGGGCGTCGGTCAGTTTCATCGACGCGCAGATCGGTCGCCTGCTGGACGAATTGGAACGCCACGGGCTCTGCGATCATACGATCATTGTGCTGTGGGGAGACCATGGTTGGCAGCTGGGCGAGCACGGTGTTTGGTGCAAGCACACGAATTTCGAAGTGGCGGTTCGGGCGCCCCTGCTGATCGCCGCTCCGGGAATCGAAGGTGGCCGCGTGACCGAGCGATTAGTGGAATTCATCGACATCTTCCCGACCCTGTCCGAACTGGCCGGGTTGCCGTTGCCGGACCATTTGCACGGTCAGAGTCTGTTGCCGCTGCTGCATGATGACACGGCGGAGCATAAGCAGGCGGTTTTCACGCGTCACGGCGGTGGGGATGCCGTGCGGACGGAGCGCTACCGGTATATGGAGATGCGGACACGTGGCGGGCAAGGGGATTTGCGGGGCGTGGGCTTGTTCGATTTAAAGCACGATCCGGACGAGAATCAGAATGTGGCTGAGAAAGCGGACTATGCCGAAGTGCGCCAGCGATTGCAGGCCATGCTGGATGCGTTTCGCGACGAGTACTATGGGGAGTGATGCCCGTGCCGCTGGAATCGCTGCCCGAACGGGCGGATCGTGATCGGAGGGCCATCGGGGCTCCGCGCTTGCGGCGAGCGTTGCGGCCGGTGGTTTCCGAGAGCCACGGCTCGTTTGCCGAAGCCCCGCCGGATGTGGTTTCTTGTCTGGCGGATCGGGTGCAAGCGGCGCTGTTCGAATTGCTGCGGGGTTGTCAAACGGCGGACCCTGCCTCGGCGGCCAGGCCGCCGATTTCAGCGTTTACCGCCCGGCCTGGCCCGTTGGCGACCGAGCTGCTGACGGTGCTCATGCGATGGGTGTTCCTGCTCTACGCAGAGCAGCGCCATTTGTGGCGGCAGGATGAGGGCGAGTCCGGTCCGTCGTGGGCGGAGCTGTTCGAGCGGTTGCGAGCGGATGCCCAGCGGGCTCCGGCGGCGTTGGACCAGCGTTACCTCGGCTGGTCGCATCTGCTGGCACGGTTCCAACAACTCGCCCCGCCTCGGCAGGAGACGCCACTGGTCGTTCCCCCGCTATCCGACGCCGTGGTCAGCCGAGTTCTGCACCATCTGCTGGTGCGGGACGGGAACCGCCCGGCGCTTGGCAGCCTGGCGGTGGAGCAGTTGGGCAGCCTTTATGAAGCCGTGTTGGGTTTCGAGGTCCGGAGGGCGGCCGGCCGCACGCTGGCCTTCAAATCGACCGGCAAGCGGGGGGCGCCCCGAACCGTGGATCTGGACGAGTTGCTTGCCCTGCCGCCGCACCGGCGCGAGCGATGGTTTCGCAATCGGACCGGTCACACGCTGGGAAAGCAGGCGGCGGCTCAGCTCCGGCAAGCGACGGACACGGAGGCGGTGGTCGCGGCGCTGGCAGCCAAAGTCGCTTGGCATCTGACGCCGCGCGTCGTACCGGCCGGGAGCCTGATTCTGACCGCGTCGGACGAACGGCGGGGGAGCGGCTCGCACTACACGCCGCGGGCCCTGACCGAACCGATTGTCCGCCGGACGTTGGAGCCGATCCTTCGGCAAGGGGACGCGTCGGCGGAGGCGGCGGGGACGGCCCGCGTTGGCGCGGAGCGGGGGGACGGCTGTGACTCGGGAAAACCCGGGCCCGGCTACCCGCGTCCGGAACAGATCCTGAATCTGACGATATGTGACCCGGCGATGGGCAGCGGGGCATTTCTCTTGGAGACCTGCCGCCAGCTGGGCGACCACCTGCTCCGCGCCTGGTCCGCCCACGATGCGGTTCCGGCCGGGCTGGCAGCCGGACCGCCGTTGGTCGCCGCCGCTCGCCGGCTGGTCGCATGCCGGTGTTTGTATGGTGTCGACAAGAATCCGCTGGCTGTCGAATTGGCGCGCCTTTCGCTGTGGTTGTTGACCCGCGCCGGCGAGCCGCCGCTGGCCTATCTGGATCATTCCCTGCGCTGCGGCGATGCCCTGGTCGGGCTGACGTGCCAGCAGATCCTGGCGTTCCATTGGAAGCCTGCCGGCGCGCCCCCCGGGTTGAAGGAGCGGTTGCAGGACCGGTTGGACCGAGCGGCGGAAGCCCGCATCCGGGCAAGGGAACTCGGCAGCGAAAAGCCGGACGCCCGGCGCCGCCTGCGGGCGAAAGCCGAACGGGCCCTGCGCCCCGTCCGTGGGATCGGCGACGCGTGCGTGAGCGCCTTCTTCGGGTGTCCCCGGGAGTCCGGGCGTCAGCAGCAGCGGCGGCGATTGCTGGCCGAACTGCTCGCCACGTCCGATCCGGACGGGTTGGGTTCGAAAGGGGGGGTGCTGGCGGCGGTCGCCGAACTGCGGCACGGCACGTCGCCCCTGCCCGCCTTTCACTGGGAACTCGAGTTCCCGGAAGTGTTCGCCTCTCGAGGCGGTTTTGATGCCTGTGTGGGCAATCCGCCCTTCGCCGGCAAGAACACCCTGGCCAAAGGCCACCCGGACGCTTACCGCCAGTGGCTGCAGACGATCCACGAGGGCAGTCACGGAAACGCCGACCTGGTCGCCCACTTCTTCCGCCGCGCTTTCGGCTTGATCCGCCACTGCGGCACGCTCGGATTCCTGGCGACGAACACGGTGGGGCAGGGCGATACGCGAGCCACGGGGCTGGCTTGGATCCGGGCGCATCACGGGGACATCTATCACGCCCGGCGCCGGCTCTCCTGGCCCGGTTCCGCCGCCGTGGTGGCCAGCGTGGTGCACATTTACAAAGGCGCCTACCGCGGTCAGAAACGCCTGGACGGCCGGCCGGTCGATACGATCACCGCCTTCCTGGTCCACCGCGGCTGGGATCGGGAACCGCAACGATTGAAGAGCAACGCGGGAAAAGCGTTCCAAGGCCATATTGTGCTGGGAATGGGATTCACCTTTGACGACCGCGATCGGCAGGGCATCGCCAGTCCCCTGGCGGAAATGCACCGGCTGATCGCCCGCAACCCGGGAAATGCCGAACGGATCTTGCCTTATCTGGGCGGCGAGGAGGTGCATGCCAGTCCGACCCAGGCCCACCACCGCTTCGTCATCGATCTGAGCGACCTGACCGAAGACCAGGCCCGCGCAGGCTGGCCGGAACTCCTGCGGATTGTCGAGCGGCGGGTGAAACCGGTACGGACCGCGCTGCCGCCGAAGAACACCTGGAACCGGGATGTCGCGGCGCGCTGGTGGCAGTTCGCCGCGTCCCGCCGGGAATTGAACGCCCGCCTCGCGGGACGGGACCGGGTGCTGGTGACGAACGCCCAAGCCACACCGCACCTGGCGTTCGTGTTCTGCCGGCCGGACGCCGTGTTCGCGAACAGTCTGAACGTCATCACCACGGCCGCTTGGTCCTGGTTCACCTGCCTGCAATCGCGGATCCACGAAGCCTGGGCGCGGTTCCTGTGCTCGTCCATGAAAGACGATCTGCGATACAATCCGTCCGATTGCTTCCTCACCTTCCCTTTCCCCTCCGGCGTACTTCAATCCGGAACCCTCGCGCCGGGCGGGGACCCGGAGGCTCCGGCGAGCGGCGGAAGGATTCGCGAATTGGACCGCGCCGGCCGCGAGTACCACGAGTTTCGAGCCGTATTGATGATCGAACACGACCAGGGACTGACCAAAACCTACAACCGCTTCCACGATCCCCGGGAGACGTCGCCGGCGATCGAGCATTTGCGGCAACAGCACGCGGCACTGGATCGTGCGGTCTTCCAAGCCTACGGCTGGCACGATTTGGTCGGCGCCATGGATTGCGAATTCCGGCCGGATCCTACCGGTTCGGGCGGGCCGGGCGAAGAGTCCCATGGTTCCGGCAGGGAATGCCACGGGGCGGGGAAAGGGCGGTGGCGGCTGAGCTGGCCGGAAGACGTGCGGGACGAGGTCCTGGCCCGGCTGCTGGAACGCAACGAGACGGATTATCGGAAGGAAAGATCGCCATGAGTCACAGCGACCACGAACACTTCATGCGGCGGACGATTCAATTGGCTCAGCAGGTTCCGCAACTGCCCTTCGGAGCCGTGATCGTCGACCGCTCCCGCGGTCAGATCGTCGCCGAGGGCTGGAATCGATCGGAACAGAATCCCACCTGGCACGGAGAGATCGACGCCATCAACCGCCTGGTCCAATCCCAGCCCGATTTTGACGGGCGGAACCTGACGCTGTATACGACGGCCGAGCCCTGCCCGATGTGCCAGGGCGCGATCTTCTGGACGGGCATCACGACCGTGGTCTACGGCGCCTCGATCCGGTTCCTGCAGCGGCACGGCTGGCGGCAAATCGACATACTGGCCGAAGAACTGGTGCGACGCAGTCCCGGCTGGCACTGCCACCTGATCGGCGGCATCCTCGAAGCCGACTGCCAAGCCCTCTTCACCGCCGCTCGCCAGTGAGCCCCGCTT